>JAISZE010000125.1 GCA_031269405.1 Treponema sp.
CAGGGGATTTTGAGCTTCCTTCCGGCGTTGCGGGGGAGATCCAGGCAATCAAGCGCTTTACGCTGTAGGCCCGGACGTTTTGCCGCCCCGGCTACTTGACGCACGCTGTTTTTTTCGGATATAATTATTTTCTAATTGTGTAGTGAAGGATGTAGTATGTACGCAGTTTTTGAGTTTAAAGGCAAACAGTACAAGGCCGAAAAAGGCGCTGTCCTCAAGGTGGACAAAATTGACGCCGAGCCCGGTTCAGCTCTGGATATTGACTCGGTGCTTCTGGTTTCCGGGGATGAAGTTAGAGTAGGGGCCCCTTATGTACAGGGCGTTAAGGTTTCGGCAGTGGTCGAATCCCACGGGAAGGACCGGAAGATAATCGTATTCAAGTACATGCCTAAAAAGGATTACCGGCGCAAGCAGGGGCACAGGCAGGAATATTCGGTTATCAAGATCCAGGATATTGCCGGGGCTTAAGGCGAAGTTCAAGGCTGCCGGATGATACGGGCTGAAGTGGTTTTGGACGGCGCAGGGCTTTTTACGTCCTGTTCCGTATCCGGCCACGCCGGGGCAGGGCCGAAAGGGGGCGATATAGTCTGCGCCGCTGTTTCGGTTTTGACCAGGACGGTTCTGCAGGTTCTTTCGGGCAGAAAAGGCATAATAGTGCGGAGCGAGGCTCCGGAACGGGGCGTTTTCCATATAGAAGCGGAAGGCGCGCCTGAAAGTAGGGAATTCCTGGCCGCAGCAGGGGCTTTTTTACAAGAAGGGCTCCTTTCGGTTTCAGACGAATACCCTGATTTTTGTACAGTTATGATTAAGCGGAGGAAATGATATGGCTCGTAAACGGGGCGGAAGCGGCGCAAAAAATGGCAGGGATTCAAATCCCCAGTATTTAGGTGTCAAAGTATTCGGCGGCGGCGTGGTCAGGGCGGGTTCCATCATTGTCCGGCAGCGGGGGACCAGGATCCATCCTGGCGTCAATGTGGGCTGCGGCAGTGATTATACCCTTTTTGCCCTTGTCGACGGGACGGTGTCTTTTACCCAGCGCCGGGGACGGAAGCTGGCCCAGGTTCTGTCTCAGGTATAGCCGGAGCTTTTCGGCACTAAGTCTAAGGGTGCGTGGAAAAATTTGCTGACGAAGCGCTTATTGAAGTCTCCTCTGGCAATGGCGGAAACGGCTGTGTAGCGTTCAGGCGGGAAAAGTATGTTCCCAACGGCGGGCCTGCAGGAGGCGACGGCGGCAGGGGGGGGGACGTGATCTTCCGGGTCCGCAGGAACCTCCGCACCCTAGTCCATCTCAGGCACAGGCAGGCATTCAAAGCCGAAAACGGAAAGGACGGCGAAGGCCGGGGCCGGTACGGCAGGAACGGCGAGGACGCGGTTATCTTTCTGCCCCCGGGGTCGGTCATAAAAGACGCGGGTACCGGGGAGCTTATCCGGGATTTCGGCAACGAAAGCGGGGATTTCCTCTTCCTTAAAGGGGGGAGGGGGGGGTGGGGGAACATCCATTTTAAGTCTTCCGTCAAACAGGCCCCGCGCAAGGCCCTGTCCGGCAAAGCAGGGGAAAAGCGGCGCCTTCTGGTGGAACTTCAGGTCATGGCCGATATCGGCCTTGTGGGGTTCCCTAATGCCGGGAAATCTTCCCTCCTGGACCGGTTTACCAACGCCAGGCCCAAGATAGCCCCTTACCCTTTTACCACGAAAATTCCCAGCCTCGGCGTGTTGACCCTTGGAGACCGGGACATCATCATCGCCGACATACCGGGCCTCATAGAAGGGGCCTCGGAGGGCCTGGGCCTGGGTATACGGTTCCTTAAGCACATTTCCCGTACCGCGGCCCTGGCGTTCCTGGCGGATCTGGGGGAGGAAAACTGCCTCGGAGCCTTCGATGTGCTCAACCGGGAGCTTGAGGTTTTTTCGCCTGAACTTATCAAGAAAAAACGGGTCCTTATCGGCAGCAAGCTGGATCTGGAAGGGGCGCCTGAGCGGCTTGAAGCGTTGAAGAAAAAGTACCCTGGCGAAAAGGTGCTGGGGATTTCGGTCTTTTCCGGCCAGGGCCTGGAAGAACTGGCGGAACTCTTTGGCAGCCTGGTGCAGGAGGAAGAGGGGGCATGAGGGTTGCAATCCTGGGAGGCAGCTTTAACCCCGTCCATGTAGGCCATCTTTTCCTGGCCGACGGGGTGCTTTCCGGCCTGGGATATGACCGCATCATCCTCGTCCCGGCTTTTCAGTCTCCCTTTAAAATCGGCGTTTCCGGGGCCTCCCCGCAGGACAGGCTGGACATGCTTGCGGCTTCCATTGCCGGGGACCCCAGGCTGACTATTGACGATTGCGAGATAAGGCGCGAAGGGGTTTCCTACACGATTGATACCATCGCGGACATACGGAAGCGGTACGGGCTTAAGGGCAAACCGGGCCTTATTCTTGGGGACGATCTCGCTCCGGCCTTTGTCCGGTGGCGCAAAGCAGATGAAATAGCCTGCCAGGCGGACATTATCATCGCCCGGCGGCTTTTCAATCCCCCTAACCGGGGGGATGAGGCGCCTTCAGAGGAAGCCCCAGAGGGGAGGGATCTGGAGTTCCCCTTCCCGTATACAGGGCTTAACAACGAGGTTATCAATGTGTCTTCCAGGCTGGTAAGGGAAAAGATATTCCAGGGGGAAAACTGGCGCTACCTGGTGCCTTCCGGCGCCCGTTTTATCATTGAAGACCGGAACCTTTACAGGCAGGGAAGCAAAGACTATGCGAAGGATGCGAAGGCCTCCGGTGTTTCCTGGGAAACAGCGGTAGTTCTCGAAAACGCTTCCCGCAAGGCCCTGAGCCCCTCGCGTTTCCTGCACTCCCGGAATACCGCCCTTCTGGCCTGGGATCTTTGCGTCAGGTACTGTCTTGATCCCCTGGCGGGCTATCTGGCAGGGATAACCCATGATATGTGCAAACCTATGGATGACAAGGATCTTGTCAGGCTGGCCCGGAAAGACGGCGGGACTATTACCAGGATCGAACAGGAGAAGCCGGCCCTTCTCCATGGCAGGGCCGCGGCGGTCCTTCTGACGAAGAACTACGGCATCACGGACAGCGGGATCATCGAAGCCGTGCGGCATCATGTTACTGCCAGCAGGGACATGGGAGGACTGGCGAAAGTGGTGTACATTGCGGACAAAATCGAAGTCTCCAGGGACTGGGTGGACCCGGCCCTGAGGGACCTTTCCGATACGGCCAGTCTGGACAGGCTGTTTGAAACTGTGGTGGAATACACCATAACCTGCCTCCGGCATCAGGGGAAGGAGGTTTCCCGGGAAACCCTGCGGCTCCTTGCGGCACTGGGTATAAGGAAAAAACATGAAAAAAAAGAATAAAGCCGATGCCAGCGCCCTGCTCCTGGCCGCTATCGGCCTGATACTGGCAGGAGGCGTGGTATTCGCCGTTTTTGCCCTCCGGTCGGATCCTTTTGAAGAATCCCTCTCAGGAGACCGGGTTATCAATACCCTTTTCGTGATTGAAAACCGGGACAAACCCCTGTGTTCCTATGTGATCATGTACTATCCCGGTACCAGGCGGGCGGCTATTTTTGATGTTCCCGGGTCCCTGGGGCTCATCCTTCAAAGGATAAACCGGGTGGATCGTATCGATACCGTGTACGATTCCCGGAAAATTTCGGCCTATGAAAGTGAAATCGAAAACCTCCTGGGAGTGGATATTTCATTTTCCGCAGTAGCGACGCTGGAAAACCTGGGCAAAATAGTGGATCTTATCGAAGGAGTGGAGATTTTTATCCCTTCGCCGGTGGATGTTTACCAGGAAGAGCCGGTTATCTTCCCCTCAGGCGTGACCAGGCTGGACGGCGACAAGGCTAAAACCTATATCACCTATGAACTTCAGGAAGAAAACAGCGAACTTGCCAATTTCAGGCGCCAGCGCTTTTTCCTCGGCTTTCTCAAACGTTTGGGAGAGCGCAACGAAGCCCTGCGGAACCCCCAGACAGCCCATTTCTACTATTCTCTATTAAAAACAAACATGAGCCAGCGCAACCACATACGGCTTTTTGACGAACTGGCGAAAATAGACGCCGACAGGGTAAGCGTCCAGTCTGTAGGGGGGAATTCCCGGGAAGTTTCCGGCCAGACCCTGATTTTTCCCTTCTGGGACGGGAACCTTATCAAAGATATTGTACGCCAGTCCCTGGGAAGCCTGGTCCGGCCTGTGGAAGGCTCCATGAACGAGCGGGTCTTTACGGTGGAAGTGCTGAACGGGACCGCCGTAAACGGTCTGGCAGGGCGTACTGCCGAACTCCTGCGGGGTTTCGGGTACGATGTTATTTCCATAGGGAATGCGGATCGCAGCGATTACGAGCGCACGGTTATCATTGACCGTTCAGGCTTTGAGGATATGGTTCGGGATTTCGGGGAAATTATCCATTGTACGAATATCCGTTTTGATTCCCCTGAGCCTGAAAGTTCCGGAATCGACATAGACGCCCAGAGTTTTGAATACCCTGCGGATTTTACGCTCATACTTGGAAGGGATTTTAATGAAAGATACGTTACCGGAGGCTGAAGACATTGCCGGCATGGCAATGGAACTGGGAAAACTCCTCTCGTCTCACAACGGGGGCGATGTTGCGGTTATGGACATGCGGGGGCTCAATTTCTGGACCGATTTTTTTGTCATCGCCACAGTTACCAGCACTACCCATCTGTCAGGGCTGGAACGGCATGTCAAGGATTTTTCCCGGGCCAGGGGATTACCCCTCCGCCGTTCCAGGCGGCCAGATACCGGCGATGAATGGTGCCTTATCGACCTGGGAACCATAGTCGTCCATCTGATGAGCTCTGGAAGCCGGTCTTTCTACGAACTGGAACGGCTCTGGAGTTCCGCTCCCATTATCTATGACGGGAAGGATCATTCGTCAAAATCATCGTAGTCTACGTCTTCCTCGTAGTTGAAGTCGTCATCTTCATCTTCGTAGTCTTCGCCTTCGTCGTCAAAGTCATCGTCGTCCTCAAAATCATCATCTTCGAAGTCTTCGTCCATATCGTCGAAGTTGTCCTCTTCGTCCATGTCTTCGTCATCCTCGTCATCATCATCGTCGAAAAGGAGGAAGGGACAGGGAAGATCCTCGTCTGGCACGCTGGATACGGGTACCAAGGCAAGATCCGGCAGCAGAGTTTCCTCGCTATTCATGGCCTCATGCAGAACCATAGTATTCTCCATAAATTGATGATAAAATTGTCGTAATAAAGCTTTCCCTTGAACCATAAGGGAGAGTTTCAGTATCTGTCAAGCCTTTATCTTGGTTCTTGTACGAAATTTTTTTATAATATTTTTATATCATGAAAGTCTGTGTTCCCCGGGCTTGTACCGCTTGCGCTATCGAGGCTCCCTGTAAAATCAACCTTCATTTGAAGGTTAAAAGCCTCCGTCCTGACGGGTTCCATGAGCTCGAAAGCCTCTTTGCCGCCCTTGCCTTTGGGGATTCCCTCAGGTTCGAACTTACCGGGAAGGATGGGGCAGAGGAACTGGAACAGGCCGGCCCCCGGAAAGGGGAACTGTCCGCTCTGCCATGGGAAAAGAACCTGGTATGCCGGGCGCTAGCGCTTTTCAGGGAAAAAACGGGCTTTAAAGCCGGGGTCAGGATTGAACTGGTCAAACGCATCCCCCTGGGCGCGGGCCTGGGCGGCGGATCTTCCGATGCCGCATCGACTCTTCTGGCGCTGGATCTCCTGGCCGGAACAGGGCTGGACAAGGGGGAACTGCTGAAAATGGCTGCAGCGCTGGGCAGTGATGTGCCTTTTTTCCTTACCTGCGGCGCCGCGTGGGTAACAGGCCGGGGGGAAAGGATAGAACCCGCCGCCGCCCCTACAGGGCTCTGGACGGTCCTGGTAAAGCCTCCTTTCAGGAGCGGGACCGCCGGGGCCTTCAGGCTGCTGGACGTGCGCCGTGCGGGCGGAATGCCGGGAACCCGGGGTGGCAGGGAATTTAACTCCTTAGAATGGAAGGACATCCTTGCCCTCCATCCTGGCGAATGGCCTTTTTACAATGATTTTTTGCCTGTTCTGCCCCAGAGCGATGTTTACCGGGATATTTGTAGGACGCTGAAAAAACTCGGCGCTCCTTTCTCGGGGCTGTCCGGTTCGGGGTCCTGCTGTTTCGGGATCTTCGATGACCGTGAAAAGGCGGAAAAAGCCGTAAATTCCCTTTCCGGGCAAGAGAATTTCGTACAATTGACGTTTTTCCTTGCACGAAGGGTAGATCCGGGTATAGAATAATAGTACGAATAATTCTGATACACCAAAAGGAGAGCGGCATGGAGATTACCGACATTCGGGTCCGTAAAGTAACAGGCGAAGGTAAGTTGAAGGCCTATGTAACGGTTACATTTGATGACTGCTTTGTAGTTCATAATGTAAAGATCATCGAAGGGAAAAGCGGGGTATTCATTGCTATGCCGAGCCGGAAAACCCGGGCAGGGGAATACAAGGATGTGGCCCATCCTATCCACCCCGAATTCCGGACGGAACTCCAGAAAAAGATTCTGGACAAATACGATATGGGAAGCGGCCCTGACGATCCGGCTATGGAGATCTAGTCCCTGGTTGGTTGATTTTTCTTTTCGGTATAGGGTATTATAATCTCACTGTATCGGCGCCGTAACTACGCGCTGGTGATGCCAATTGGGACGTAGGCAAGTGGTAAGCCACCGGGTTTTGGCTCCGGCATTCACAGGTTCGAACCCTGTCGTCCCAGGTATGCATATAATGCAAGGAGATAGAGCATGAGTCAGGTAGTTTTGAAGGCCCGGAACCGGGTCAAAACAGGTTCAGGAGAAGCCCGCAGAATCCGTCGTTCCGGCAGGGTTCCGGGGGTACTCTACGGCCGTTCAGGAAAGGCTGTTTCCATCGATTTGGATGCCCAGGAATTTGCCGGCGGGATCAAGAATATTTCTGAAAGTACCATTGTCAAGGTGGAAGTGGACGGCAAATCCTACGACGCCTTTGTAAAGGATACGCAGCGGAATATCGTTGACGGTTTAATTCTCCATGTGGACTTTTACGAAGTCGAAAGCGGCGTTACTCTGAGGGCCAGGGTTTCCATCCACCTCCAGGGGAACCCTGTTGGCGTGCGGAACGGGGGGGTTCTCGAATTCCCTCTTCACGAAATCGAAGTGGAATGTCTCCCTAAAGACCTGCCTGAACGCATCGATGTGGATGTGTCCGATCTGGGGGTGAACCAGTCCGTCCATGTGCGGGATCTTGCTCTGGGTGAAGGGGTCCGCCTTATTTCCGGCGGCGATCAGGTAGTTGCCCTGGTGAAGTACGCCAAGGAAGAAGCTGCCGCTGCTCCGGCTCCCGAAGAAGCCGCTGCGGCAGCCGCAGGACCTGCGGCTGCAGGCCCCGTAGCAGGGGCGGCTGCGGAAGGTGCAAAAGACGCCAAAGAAAGCAAGTAGTTTCCCCCAAAGGCGCTGTTCCTTTTTCATGCGTCGCGCCGGCTGGTTGTCCTGTCCGTAATGAACCGTTTTGAAGCGGCTGTAGAAGCGGCGCTGGGGTCCCTTTCCGGGGAACTGTTGCTTGCCGCTGTTTCAGGAGGCGCCGATTCTACGGCAATGCTGGCTGCCCTGGCCGCCCTGCGGGACAGGAAGGGAATGTTTTCCCTTAGCTGTATCCATGTGGAGCATGGTCTGCGTCCTGCCAGGGAAAGCCGCGGCGACGCCCGGGCGGTTAAGGCGCTCTGCGAAAAACTGGCAGTACCCTGCAAACTTGTTTCCGTGCAGCCAGGCAAAATTGCCCGGACCGCCGCCGAACAGGGCCTGGGGATAGAGGCGGCTGCCCGGCTTTTCCGGCGCCGTATCTGGGACCGGGAAGCCCGGCGTACCGGTGCAGCGAGGGTCCTTACCGCCCATACACAGGACGATCTGCTGGAAACTATCCTTATGCGCATTTTAAGAGGCGCGGGACCTGCGGGGTTGGCTTCGATGTCCCGGGAACGGGGCCTGTTGTTGCGGCCCCTTCTGGAACTGGGCCGTGCCGAAGTGCTTGCTTATCTTGACGAAAAGGGCTTCTCGTTCCGTACTGATTCAACGAACAGGGACATCCGGTTTCTCCGCAACAGGGTACGGCATTGCCTCATCCCCTGTCTGGATGATTATTTTCCCTCCTGGAAGATTTCGCTCTTGGCTCTGGGGAAAACCCAGGCCCTTGTTGCGGCGTTCCTTTCCGCCGAGGTCCGGCGGCGGCTGCCTTGGGAAGCATCGGGCGGAACCCTGAGTATCGATGCCGGGGCCTTTTTGCGGGAACCCGCCCTAATCCGGGAGGAGGCCCTTTTTGAAGCTGCCGACAGGCTTGCCGCTTCAAAACGCGTTTTGCCCGGCGCTGTTGGCAGGACGCCCAGGCGGGCCGGCGTCCGCCGTTTTCTGGAAGCCCTGGAACAGGGGAGGGGGGCAGCCGGGGATCTGGGGCCTGTGCGGGCCGAAAAACAAAAGGGGGGCTTGGTTGTCAGCGCCGCCGGGTCCGGGGTTTCTTGCAGGCGCGGTTTTTCGCTGTTGATAAAAGACCCCGGGATCTATACGCTGAAAGGAAAGCTGACTGTTACCGCCGGATCTGTGCCTGATTCTGGCGCCGTTCCTGGGGACGGGAAGAGTTTCTGCGCCGGGTATCCCCTGGTTTTTAAACCCTGTACCAGGGAAGGGAGCATCCTGAAGGCGGGACACAAAAGGTCTTTTTCTGATATACTTAAAGAAGCCCCCCGCAAATCGATGGAATTAATCGCCGCCGTGGACCAGGAGGGGGTTGCCGCCGTTATCGGGGCAGGGAAGGTGCTGTTAAGCCGGGACGATGTTCCGGAGGCGGCTGAAAGCGAAAGGCCTTCTTTATACAGATTTTTCATTAATGGTCCGGTCCGGCAAGGGCCGGATTCCGGGGGTTTAGATGTTTGATGATCAGAAAGACAAAATTCCGCCCCGTCCGAATCTGGGTCAAGGCCGCCCGAACCGGTTTGCCCTGGTTTTTTTCCTCATTATGGTGGTTCTGTTTATCGCCTATTTTTTCAGGACCAGCGAAGGCCCTGCTAAACAAGAGATACCGTATTCGGAATTTACCAAATCTCTGGATCTGAACGTGATTACGGAAGTTACGATTCACGAAAACAATATTATTGAAGGCATACGCCGGAACGGTTCGTCTTTGCAGTATTTTAAAACCCTTATACCCTACCAGGATCCCGCGCTGCTTCCTACCCTGCGGGAGAAGGGGATCAATGTTTCCGGCGCTGCATCACAGATAAGCCCTTTGAGGATAATCCTGGAGCTCCTGCCCTGGGTTATCGGTTTCGGCTTTATCTGGTTCATGATGAGGAACATGCAGGGTTCAGGGAACAAAGCCTTCCAGTTCGGGAAGAGCCGGGCCAAGCGTTACCACGACGAAGGTAAGAAGATCACCTTTGCCGATGTTGCGGGCCAGAAGGACGCCAAATACGAACTTCAGGAAGTAGTGGCTTTCCTTAAAGAACCCCAGAAGTTCACTAAAATGGGCGCCCGTATCCCCAAAGGGGTGCTCCTGGTGGGTATGCCCGGAACCGGGAAGACCCTAATGGCCCGGGCGGTAGCAGGGGAAGCCGGCGTGGCTTTCTTCCACATGTCGGGCTCCGACTTTGTGGAAATGTTTGTCGGCGTCGGCGCCAGCAGGGTACGGGATCTCTTTGAACAGGGAAGGCGGAGCGCCCCTTGTATCATATTTATTGACGAACTGGACGCTGTAGGGCGGACCAGGGGGGCCGGATACGGCGGGGGCCATGACGAGCGCGAACAGACGCTGAACCAGCTTTTGGTGGAAATGGACGGCTTTGATTCCAAAGACGGGGTGATAATACTGGCTGCCACGAACAGGCCCGATGTCCTGGATCCAGCGCTGCTCAGGCCGGGCCGTTTCGACCGCCAGGTAGTAGTAGCCATGCCGGATATTAAAGAACGGGAGGATATCCTCAAAATCCACGCCGCCAACATTCCCCTGGCTTCTGACGCGGATCTGCCCCGCATCGCCAGGGCAACCCCTGGTATGAGCGGCGCCGATATTGCGAATCTGGTAAACGAGGCGGCCCTTTTCGCCGCCAGGAAAGATAAGACCCAGGTGGGGATGCCGGATTTCGAAGAAGCGAGGGATAAAATCATCATGGGAGTCGCCAGGAAAACCCTGGTAATGTCCGGCAAGGAACGGCGCATGACTGCCATTCATGAAGCGGGCCACGCCCTTCTGCATTATTTCCTCAAGAACGCCGATCCTCTTCACAAGGTAACCATCGTGCCCCATGGCAGGGCTCTGGGCGTTACTATGCCCCTTCCCAAGGAAGATGTCTACAGCCATACCAGGGGCTGGATTACTGATTTCATCGTCATCTGTTACGGCGGTTGGGTAGCCGAAAGGATTTTCTACGACGAAACCACTACAGGTACGAAGCAGGATCTAGAAGAGGCTACCGGCATGGCCCGGCGCATGGTCTGCGAGTGGGGCATGGCCGAAGAGCTTGGGCCGGTAACTTACGGACAGGAAGATGAACCTATTTTCCTGGGCAAGGAAATTGCCAGGCATAAAGATTATTCTGAGGATACCGCGCGATCTATCGACGAGGCCATAAGAGGCATCCTGGATTCCGCACGGAAACTGGCTGACAGCATCCTCCGTTCCAACAAGGATAAACTGGAACGGCTTGCCGATGCCCTGCTTGCCCGGGAAACCCTGATAGACGACGAGGTCCGTTCTCTTCTGGGGTTTCCTCCAAGGGATGCTGACGCTTCCCTGATCCTGCCGGCGCCTGCCGTGAACCCTGCGGGAGATACATAGCATGGTTATCCGGCGTCTGCTGGTTTGCCTGATTCCGCCTCTTGTGAGTTTTTCCCTAAACGCCCAGGTCCTCTCAGGGGACGCTGCGGTAGCGGAAAAATACGTCCGGCAGGCCGAAAGGGCGCTGGCTGAAAACAAGTGGTCCGAAGCCCGTATCATCCTGGAACGCGGCGCTGATTACAGCGATGTTTCTTCCGATATTTCTTACCTTCTCGCCCTGGCGCGGTCCCGTTTCGATCAGCCCCAGGGGGCGATCCTGGAAAGCCTGGAACGGGCTATCAGAGCGGATCGCTGGCATACCTATTCCGCAGAAGACGCGTTGCTGCTGGAAGCCGAAAGTTATCTCCGCCTCAGAAAGTATTCCGAAACCCTGGGTATTCTTTCAAGCCTGCCTGAATCCCCCAGGGCTGCCGGGATCCGGCTTAAGGCCCTCAGGTTTGCGCCAAGGCCGGACGAATTCCGCCGGTACATGGCAGATGCCCTGGACCGGTATCCCAGGAATCCCGAACCGGCGCGTATCTTTTTTGAATACCTCAAATTTGAGTACCCCAAAACGGAAAAAGCCGCGGGGCTGAACCCCCGCAGGGAGGACCAGCGGATTCTGGATCTCATTCTTCACCGCCTCCCGGCGCTGCTCCTTGCTGATGCCGGACTGGCCTGGATGGCGGCGTCTTTTATCAGGGATACGGAGGAAGCTCGGCGTCTTGTGGAGGCCTACCGGACGGTCAATAAACCGGATCTCTGGTCCCTTCCGGCTGCCGTTGACCTTGGGGCGGTCGAAGAGGGAATCGTCCTGGAAGAACTCTTTAGTTTTGACTCTCTTTATTTTTCTGCTTCCGGCATCCCTGAAGACCCAATCCCTGGACTGGACAAAACCCTGCTTGAGGAAATAGGAGCCCTCCTCAGGGATGACGCCTTAAAGGTGTTCAGACGAAACCTTTCGGAGTGGTCCGGTGTTATTAGAGAGGATTCAGACCGCGACGGTTTTGCCGAAGCCGCCGGGGTTTACCGTAACGGTATGCTTGAGGGCTACAGCTTCGACGCCGATCAGGATGGATTGGCGGAACTAGTTCTGGATTTTGAAGCCGGAGATCCCAGAGCGGCTTTTATTCCGGTTATGCCCGAATCAGGGGAAGGGAAACCCTATTACCCGGCCAGGGACGGGGATCGCCGGAAGATTACCCTGCGCTGGGAACGGTATCCTGCGGTGCTGGAAGCGGAACTCGGTGACGAGCGCTTTCTGCCCCGGCCCCTGTCTTTTTATTACAACCCTGTACGGTTTCGGGAAATTCCTGGAACCAGTCTGCTTTTCCCTGAAGCGGACCCTGCGGCTATGGCTTTGACCAGGCGGACCCTTGTTGCGAACGCTTTTAGGGCAGAGCGGCCAAGCCGGGAATTTCCGGGAGGGACGGAAACAGTGGAACTGAATCAGGGCATTCCCGTCAGGGCCCGGGAATACCTCGAAGGCCGTATGGTTTCGGAAACTGATTTTCTGCAAGGCAGGCCCCTGGTCCAGCGGGCGGACCTTGATACGGACGGCCGCATGGAGACGATCAGGCGTTTCAGGCGCGCCGTTACCCCGGTTTTGCCGGATGACGTCCCGGATATTGAGTACGCTGAAAGCGACTGGGACGGTGACGGGTGGTTTGAATCCCCAGAGCCCTTTCGTTAAAAAAAGGAATGTTGCCCATGGTTTCTGTACAAAGTAAAATTATCCTTCCTTTATGTATGGTATGTACGGCGTTTTGGCTTTTGTCCCTTTCCTGTACTACCCGTTCCGCAGCGGAACGCCGCCTTGAGCCTCCCAGGTCGGTGCAGGACCTCAGGTTGGATGATATTGTCAGGTACAGCACCGAAGATCCTGCCAGGGCCGTCCATCTGCTTGAAGTGTACAAGGCCATTTACGGTTCCGGGGATGCTTATCCCGCAACGGAAGATCCTGAAATTACGAGCCGCCTTGAGAAACTCAGGGAAGACGCTTCCGGGAGCCTCAGGCAGGCCCAGTTCGAAGCTATTGAGGAAAAGCGCTGGGCCGACGCCACTTCCCTGGCCCGGTCTCTTTCCGGCCTGGGTATCCCTGTGGAAAGTACCGGGGAAGAGCCGGAACTGGTTCTGGAATACGCTAGGCAGCAGATGGAACAGGGAAATAACCTTCCGGCTTTCCTGGCCGCAGTGAGGGCCCATGAGCTCAAGCCCCTGGAACCGGAAGATTCGCTCTTTTTCCTGGAAAAAGCGGTGAACGCGAAGCAGCGCAGGACAGCGGCTTTTTTCCTCAATACCATTGCGGATACTGAGGCTGTTCCTCAGGAACTCAGGGACTACGCCCAGGGAAGGGATGCCGCTTCTGATATGATCAAAGGGGTAGCCACAGTCTGGGTAGACCGGGGCTACCGCATAGAACGGGGAAGGGGAATACCCGATAGGGTCCTGGGGTCAGCTTTTTTTGTGGATGCTTCAGGGCTGCTCATCACTAATTACCATGTCATTTCCAGCGAAGTGGATCCCAAATACGAAGGTTATTCCCGTATGTTTATCCGTATGGGGGATTCAGCCAGCGCCAGGATACCTGCACGGGTAATCGGTTGGGATAAGGCCATGGATCTGGCGCTGATTAAAGCCGAGTACACTCCTGAATATGTTTATTCCGTAGCGGACCGGATTGTGCCCAGCGTAGGCGATACGGTATACGCCATCGGATCTCCGGGAGGGCTTGAAAAAACCGTCACCCAGGGAATCGTCTCGGCCCTGGGGCGCCGTTTCCTGCAGATAGGCGATGTTATCCAGATAGACGCCGCAGTGAACCACGGCAATTCCGGGGGGCCTGTGGTGGATATGGCCGGACGCCTGGTGGGAATCGTCTTTGCAGGGATAGAACAGTACCCGGGACTCAACTTCGCGGTCCCTGCGGAACGGCTGGCCGCCGCTCTTCCGGCGATAATCGCCGGGGGTAAGGCGGAGCGGCCCTGGCTGGGCCTGTCGGTGAGCGAAACCATAGCAGGGGCCGAGATTATCTATGTGGCCCCTTCTACCCCTGCGTCAGAACAGCTCATCCGGGAAGGCCTTGTGATTACATCTGTTAACGGCCGGAAAGCTGAGGCCCCTCAGGGAGCCCTTATCCCGGTGCTTCAGGACGCGCTCTTCCCCCTCAGGCCGGGGGAACTGGTAACTCTGGAACTTGCCGATTCCGAAGGGAACGCTGAAAAGCGCGTGCTCCGGCTCCAGGCCAGGCCGGAGGTTCCCCTTGCAGAGGCTGCCAAAAAGGACAGCCGCGAGAGGATAGCGGCGCCTCTTTTCGGCTTAATCCTGGCCCCTGCTGCAGGGACTTCGGTATTCGCCTCTTATCAGGTAAAGAAAGTGGTCCGGGGTTCCGTAGCCGACGAGGCCGGGCTTTCGGAAAACGATCCTGTTTCCATCAGGGGATTCAGGATCCTTGAGGACAACGGCTACGCCCTGATGGAGATTGATGTCAAGAAACGCCGTATGGGGTACATGGAAACCAGCATGCAGCTTCCAGCCTTGCTGGATTCGCCGGATACGCTGTAAACTGGAGAGCCTATGGGAGATGAATTCAGGTGTATTTTCCCCTGTTCCGGGGAAAAGGACGCTCTTAACAATAAAGCTGAAACCGCGGCGCTCAAGCTCCTCCTCTGCCTGCCTGCGGATTATGTTTCGCTGGATTTTTTGTACAAGCTCCTGGGAGCCGAATTCCCCCTGGAAAGGGTTCTGGACGGCCTCTGCAGGAAGGGGTTGATCGTGACGGATGCCGAAACCAGGAGCTGCCTTGTGCCCTTGGCCTTGCGCCCTGCATTGGGCGAACGCTTCAGGCCGGAACCAAAGGACGCCGCCCCCCTTATGGCCTATATCGCCGGGCGTCTTGCGCTGGCAAAAGAGGATTCGGGTCTCAAGGACTGGCTCGGCCTGGGTAGGACGGTTATGGATCTGTTCAGGGACAGCAGGGACCCGGGGCTTGCCGAATTCAGGCATACGATGATAAAGACGCTCTGCGAAACAGGGGCTTACGGTGAAGCCGGGGAGCTTCTGGAAATACCGGAACAGGCCTTTGAAACAGCTCTGCCTGCGCGGCGCCGTCCAAAGGATCCTTTGGATCCTAAAGACCCTTCTGAAGAAAAGGCCCTGTTCCTTATGCCGTACCTTTCTCTTTGCGATGCCCTTGTGCTTAGCCCCGCCGGAACCGCCGCAGGGTTGCGCTATGACGAAGAAAATATGTTTGCCCCGATGATGGTTATTCTGGAACAGGGCCTTATGGCCCGGGTCCTCGCAAGGGCTGCCGAAAACCTGGGGGTCCCGGTTGTTGAAAACGGCGTCCTCGCAGAGAATCTCGCCGCATACGGTAAGATTGGGGAAGCCATCCCGGATCTCTGCTTTCGCGCAGTTGCGGCGGTTCTTTCCAGGATTCAAGGGAAAAGGCGGCCTGCTTTACGGAAAGCCGGAAAAGGGAAGGTTCCCAGGCCTCTCAAGGTAGAACTGGGTGAAACCCTCATGAGTTTCTTTGGGGAAAAAGGCAGCGAAGGTTTCGGGACAGAAGGCCCCGTCCTGGCTGAACCCCTTGACCGTATACGGAAACGGCTCCGGAAGCTTTTGGGTTATTCTGTTCCATCTATCAAAGTTTTCCTGAATAAGGGTCTTAAAACCGATGAATACCGTATATGCTTCAAAGGCATCGAAGCCGGAAGGGGGCGCCTGGATCTCAACTGGTTCGATGCCGCTGGTTTGGGGTTTGGGCCTGAAGAGCTTAAAACAGCCGCTAAAGCAGGGGCGGAAATAATCATCCGTCAGATAGACGATCTTGCCCTGCACCGGGCGCCGGATCTCCTGGGCCGGGACGAAGTACAGGCCCTTCTGGACAAAGCGGAAGAAAAATATCCTGTCGTCACAGGGGAGGTAAAGAGCCTCCTCAACCTGGGAAGCATCAGGGACATACTCCGGGGGCTTGTAGGAGAACAGGTTTCCATACGCCATATACAGGTGATTCTGGAAACCCTGGCGGACTGGGGCGGTTTCGGCCCTGCTCCTAACGAAGTGATTATCGAGCAGATCCGCAGTTCCCTTAAACGGCAAATCTGCCAGGAATACGCCGACGGGCGGCAGGTGATCCGGGTGCTGACTCTGGAATCGAAACTGGAACAACGTTTCGCCGACAGGGGTATATTCCGGGAAGGCGAGGAACAGGTTTCCAGCAATGCCTGGGACGAGTGGGTAGAAGCCTTTTCCCCAGCCATCCGGGGTATGGAAGAAAAAGGACTGCCGCCGGTTATCCTCTGTTCCCCGGCTTCGCGTTCGCTGGTTAAAGAATTTACCCGGAAGCAATTCCCTAATCTCGCGGTTCTGTCGTATGTGGAAATACCTTCGGACATCAATGTCGAACCTGTAGGGGAAATCAGGCTGGAAGACGGAGCGCTGTAACACATGGCAGAGACCCGCTATATCCGCAACTTTTGTATTATCGCCCATATCGATCACGGCAAATCCACCCTGGCGGACAGGCTTATCCAGAAAGGCCGCCTGGTGGAGGATCGCAACTTCCAGGATCAGATCCTGGACAACATGGACATAGAGCGGGAACGGGGGATCACCATCAAGAGCCAGGCGGTGACCATTCCCTATACAGCCGCAGACGGCCATGAGTACGAGCTTAACCTGGTGGATACCCCGGGGCATGTGGACTTTAGCTACGAAGTTTCAAGGGCCATCAATTCCTGCGAAGGCGCCCTGCTCCTGGTGGACGCCACCCAAGGAGTCCAGGCCCAGACACTTTCCAATATGTACCTGGCCCTGGAGCACAATCTGGAAATTATCCCGGTAATCAACAAGATCGACATGCAGGCCGCTGATATACCCATGGCGAAGCAGCAGATCGACAAAGACCTGGGCCTTGATTCCTCCGAAGCCCTCCTGGTTTCCGCCCGCAACGGAACCGGGGTGGACGAACTTTTCGAGGCTATTGTAAAACGCATCCCGGCCCCTTCAGGGGACGCCGCCGCTCCGCTCCGGGCGCTCATTTTCGACTGCCGCTACGATCCTTACCGTGGGGTGGTAGTCCATGTGCGCATCTTTGACGGCAGCCTTAAAAAGGGGATGAAAATTCGTTTTATGTCCAACAATTCTGAGTACGAAGTGGAAACAGCCGGGGTTTTTAAGCTCGTACTTGCCGAAACCGAAGGGCTTTCAGCCGGGGACGTGGGCTACTTTATCGCCGGGGTTAAGACCGTAAGCGATGTACGGGTAGGGGACACGGTTACCGGCTCCGATAATCCCTGCGGCGGGCAGCTTCCGGGTTTCCGTGAAATAAAACCCGTGGTCTTCTCTTCGATTTACCCTGTTGACTCCAATGATTACGAGGAATTAAAAGCCAGCATCGAAAAACTCAAACTGAACGACGCTTCTCTGGTCTACGAAAAGGATTCTTCCGCAGCCTTGGGCTTTGGTTTCCGCTGCGGCTTTCTGGGGCTCCTCCACCTGGAAGTCATCCAGGAACGCCTGGAACGGGAATTCGATCAGTCCGTGATCTTTACTGCCCCTTCGGTGAAGTACAAGGTGCAGCTTCGCAGTAAAGAGGAAGTGATGGTGGATAACCCCATGGAATACCCCGATGAAGGCCGCATCGAAAGCGCCGAAGAACCCTATATCCGGGCCTCTGTGATCACCCCCGCGGCCTTCCTTGGAAACATCATGACCTTGTGCCTTGAAAAGCGCGGCGTCCAGACCAACATGACCTACCTGGATGAAAAACGGGTGGAACTTATCTACGACATGCCTCTTTCGGAAGTGCTCTTCGATTTTTACGACCGCCTAAAAAGCATAAGCCGGGGTTACGCTTCTTTCGATTACGACATCTCCGGGTACAAGCCTACGGACCTGGTAAAGCTGGATATACTCCTCAACGGCAGACCCGTGGACGCTCTGTCCCAGCTTGTGTTCCGGGCCAACGCGCAGGCCAGGGCTCGGATGGTGTGCGAGCGCCTGCGGGACGAGATCCCCAGGCAGCAGTTCAAAATCCCCATCCAGGGCGCTATTGGCAGCCAGATCATCGCCAGAGAAACCATTAACCCTGTCCGTAAGGACGTGCTTGCCAAGTGCTATGGCGGCGACATCACTAGAAAGCGCAAGCTCCTTGAAAAGCAGAAAGAAGGGAAAAAACGCATGCGTATGGTAGGGGATGTGGAACTTCCTCAGAGCGCTTTCCTGGCGGTTTTGAAAACAAAAGACGAATAGGGCCGGCTTCCATCATAGGAGGGTAGGGGAACAAAGTTTAATAAGACGGATCTGGATGATCTGCAATAGGAATTGTTCTGACGGCCTGTTCATAATTGTACGTCATGGTAGTTTGGGCGTACTTTTATCTATAGCTTGATGACATATTTGTAAATCTTTGCCCTCCAATAAAACCCATTTTTCTCTACAATCTTTCAGCGGTATTTTCAAGTGGATAACGCATGTGCGTCAGGCGCTGTTTTTGCCCGGCCCCCGGCGCTTTTCATGGCAGGAACCCAAGGGAGCAAGGGCGCTTGTTACCATTCCCGGGGGGTCCCTCGGGTCCCAGCAGGCTTAAGGCCGGTATTTGCCGTAGTCCCCTATTAGAAGGTGGAGGGGAAGCTCGTTTTCGAGGATATCCGGGAAGCGGCCCGGTGCGTTCAGAAAGTAGTTGTCGCCGTGGTCGTCGTTGACCATGTAAACTTCCCTCAGAAGAAGGGAGGATCCTTCGGCCCAGAACTGGTGGAAAATGCCCCTGAACAGGGTGATGCTTTCTCCCGGTGAAAGGCGGACCACCGTACCGACGGGAACCGTGAAATTCCGTCCGTCCACAGCTACCGGTACAGGCGATGTTTCGTCTAATTCATGGGGGCCTGTTGAACGGTAGAGTTTTACGCAGAGATTTGGGGGGGGCGCCCCCCCCCCGCGCGGGGGGGGTGGTGGGTGG
>JAISZE010000162.1 GCA_031269405.1 Treponema sp.
CGAATTCCGATCATCGCAATGACCGCCAACGTGTTCAAAGAGGATATAGAGAAGTGCCGGGAGGCCGGCATGGATGGGCATATCGGCAAACCGATCGACACGGCGGAACTGTTCGCGGCTTTGAATGCTTATTTGTCCTGACCCGAAGCGGTTCATGCGGGGTTCTATCCGGCGCAAGGGAAGAGTTTGGCAGGAGTTAAGAGGGGGCGCTTTCCGGGCATTGTTTGGCAGCGGCTGCATTTGTCTTGGCCCCCCTGCGCTCCAGCCTTGCGGCCTTGGCGATAATACCGGCGAAATACCTGCCTTCCCGTTCGGTAAGGCAGGCCCGGGAAAAAAGGTCCCTGAAAAAACGCTCCTGTTCTTCCCTGCCAGGGCGTGTGTAAAATCCCAGGGATTTAAGGCTGTCCGCCAAGTCCCCAACTAAGGCCGTAATCTTCTCCTGATCCATAGGGACCCACTGGCCTTTGACAGCAGCGGCTTCGGCGTTTTCTCCGGCGGGAAACAGGGCGCGAAAGAGTTCGTATGCGTAAATCTGTACAGCGTGGGACAGGTTGAGAGAGGGGAATATACCGGCGGCAGGGATGTGGGAGGCGAAATTGCAGAGCTCAAGTTCCCTGTCGTCGAGGCCGGTACGCTCGTTACCGAATACCAGGGCGGCAGGCCCCGGCTTTTCCCTGAGAAACGCGGCGGTTTCGGCAGGGTTCATGGTAGCCTGTTTGCGGCGGCGGCCCCGGCGCCGGGTAGTCCCTATTACCAGGGAGCAGTCCTGTACAGCGCCGGAAAGGGACGGGAAGGTTTCGGCCCTTTCCCAGATATCCGCGGCGTGAACCGCCCTGGCGCGGATTACCGCTTCTGACCCACCGTAGCCAAAACCCGCTTCCGAAAGGGTAACGGGAGCTGGAAAACAGCCGGCTGCTTTTCCCGGCGCAAGGCCCTCCGGTTCCGGGGCGGCCAGGCGCAGCCGGGAAAGGCCCATGTTTTTCATAGCCCTGCAAACCGCCCCAAGGTTCCCTGCTTCAGAAGGCCGGGAAAGGACGATAATCACATCATCAAGTTTCATGATTCAATAGTAGCCCAACATAGAGTATGATTAAAGCATGGATTCCAAATCTGGAACGAGAACAGCCGTATTTGAAGGCCGCCGGGCGCTGGTCATAGGCGGAACCGGGGGGATTGGGCGGGCTGTCGCCCTGGGACTAGCGGAACGCGGAGCCCTGGTAGGAGTGCACGGCGGTTTTTCCCGGGAAAGGCTGGAAAGAACCCTGGAAGCTATTGCCAAAGCCGGTGGGAAAGGAGTAGGCTTCCTCTGCCCTGCTGAAGAGACAGGGGCCGCAGAGCGGATTCTGGCCCATTTCCCGGAACCTGATATCCTGGTATGTTCCTGGGGGCCCTTCAGACAGGGAGCCCTGGAGGACCTGGACGGGGAATTCTGGCAAAAAATCACCTGGGGGAACCTTGTTTTTCCCGGTACTATCGTTTCTCTGGCAATCCGTGGTATGATGCAAAAAAGTTATGGCAGAATCCTACTGTTTGGGGGAACAAATACCGATACTATAAGAGGATTTGCTACAACAGCGGCGTATTCTGCGGCTAAAACCGCCCTGGGGGTTGTCGCCAAATCGGCTGCCAGAACCGGGGCCGAACGGGGGGTTACCTGCAATGTAATCTGCCCGGGCCTGACAGATACGGAGTATCTGGACGAAGCCGCCCGCTCGTATAACCGAGGGCGGAGTCCCCGGGGCAGGGCCCTGGAAACGGCGGATATTGCTTATACGGCCCTGGGGATCCTGGAAAACCCAGGGATAAACGGCGCTGTAGTTTCTGTGGATCAAGGAGTGGTGTTATAATGACAGCGGTTTTTTTTATTGCTGGAAGATGATTTTTCCAGAAAAATGGACTATAAATATATATGACAGGGTTACCATGGTTTGACAAAAAGCTTTCTAATGGAGTAGAATATAATTAGCATAATGGGACCTGAAAGCAATAACGGAACTTAGGCGAAGGGAGCGTCATGACAAACAACGATATTGTTAATGGATTTGATGATGAAAAAGACGAGAGCCTCAAAATAAAGCTTCAGAAGGTGAATGAGGTTGAAGGTTGCCTTGTCCTGTATTTGACCGGATACATTGACACGTATAACTCCAATTACTTCCAGAAAAGGGTCCAGAAGGCTATCGAATCCGGGTTTATCCGCCTGGTATTCCAGTGCGGCGGGCTCAACTATGTATCATCCACCGGGATTGGTTCTTTCACCGCTTTCCTCAAGGCGGTAAAGCCCAGGGGCGGGGATTTGGTCCTTTTGGAGATCCAGCCCAAGGTATACGAGGTTTTCCAGCTTCTGGGATTTTCCCAGTTCTTTAATATCAAGGATAACCTGGATGATTCGATCAATTTCTTCCGCAGCGGTACTACTGCCGAATCGGTTGCTCTTTTCCCCAAGATCTTCGCCTGTCCTATTTGCTCCAAAAAGCTCAAGGCGTTGAAACCCGGCCGGTTCCGCTGTTCTGAATGTAAAACTATCCTCGCTATTGATAATGCAGGGCAGGTTTTCCTGGGCTAAGTTCCTAGCCAAACGGTAACGCAGCATGGTAGAAAACATGGTAGAAAACAAGATAGAGCAGTTTTTAATCGATCTTATGTATACGTACCGGGAGGTGGAGCGGAATTTCTGGCTTCTTGAGGATCCCGAACACGGTTTGGAAGAGGTGGCGGTGATCTATTCCGACCCCTTGGTGATTGTGCGTGTCCAGGTGATGGATACGCCTGGGGCAAAACGGGAAGAATTCTTCGCCAAACTCCTGGAACTGAATGCAAAAGATCTTATTCACGGCGCTTACGGCCTGGAAGGGGATAAAATTATCCTTGTTGATACCTTGGAATACGATACGATGGATTATTCTGAATTCAGGGCCACGCTTGACGCCTTTAGCCTTGCGTTGGCCCAGCATTACCCTCTCTTGTCAGGCTACCGGGACAAGTGATTACTAGGAGGTCTCTGTAAATGGGAATATTTTCACGTCTTAAAACCCTGGTCTCCTCCAATGTGAATGATATGATCAGCAAGGCTGAAAAGCCTGAAAAGATGCTTAACCAGCTTATCATTGACATGAACGAGCAGCTTATTGAGTCCAAAAAAGCGGTGGCTATGGCCATTGCGGATGAAAAAAAGCTGGAACGGGAAACAGCCAGCCAGGAAGCCCAGGCTCAGGACTGGGAACGCAAGGCCATGATGGCGGTTCAGGCAGGAAAAGACGATCTCGCAAAAGAGGCTCTCCTTAGAAAGCAGGAATACGATAAAGCGGCAGGTGAATACCGGAAACAGTGGGAATCCCAGAAAACATCGGTAGATCAACTGAAAGAATCCCTCCGGGAACTCCAGAAGAAAATCGAAGAAGCCCAGCGGAAGAAGAACCTTCTTATCGCCAGAGCAAAACGGGCCGAAGCGCAGCAGAAAATTCAAGACACCATCTCCAGCGTGTCAGGGAACCGCAGCGCTTTTGACGCTTTTGACCGCATGGCCGCCAAGGTAGACCAGATGGAAGCCCAGGCCGACGCCGCTAAAGAACTGGAAGATCTTAGCGCCAACGCCAGCCTGGAAAAACGCTTCGCTGAACTGGAAAAATCCGACAGCTCTGCCGACCTCCTGCTCCAGGAACTCAAGGAAAAGATGCAGGCCCTTCCGGGGACTTCCGGGGAAACCGGTGGCCGGGGTACTCCTCAAGACAACTAGCTGCTTGATTACACTAAAAGGCATGTTTATAAGAAACTAACCGCAAAGGCGCAGAAGGCGAAAAAGAGATGGAAAATTAGTATGCCTCTTTATCCTTCTTTGTCTTATGCGTCTTAGGTCTAGGCCTTCTGCTTCCCGCCGGTGAACGACGCGACTATTTTCCCGTTCTGGATCATTCCGCGTTCCTCGGGCAGGCCGCCATGCGCCGGATGACATAAGAGAACACGCGGTCATCTCCGTGCCGGTTGCCGGAAGAGGTCGGAATGGCAGAGGGCGCCCACCCGGTTCGCGGAGGTGGTTTGGACCGGGGATAGGGGCGCGGCTTTGGTCAGCATGAGGGAACTGGCGGATGCGGCTTGAGCGACGAAACTATTATTTATCGCAGCTCAGACAGACCCTCACAGACTTTTGGTTTGAAATTCAGATCTTTGTCCGTGATCGTCCGTGGTTATTCTTCTTCTGTCTGTGTCCATCTGTGGTTTTTTCTTCTTAACGCCGGCGCCGAAAGCTGTGTATGATCTGTGGATAACTTGTTGACATCTCCGGGCGCAGCCCAATGAGTATCAGTTTTTATATATAAGGGGTTTTCATATATAGCTGTTTGTTTCGATGCTCTTATAATTCCTTATGGAATAAAGAATTACAGAAATAAATCAGTGAGTTTAAAAAAAATGCTGAATCAGAAGGTATAGTTTTTCATAAACGCCAAAGAGCATAATCAAGTATCAAAGGTGAATAACTTGTTAGCAATTCTCTGTCTTGCAAGAGGCCTATTCTCATAGTATCCTAACTATAAGGGAAAAGAATGAAAAACCTGGCCCGGCTGGCGCTTTTTTTCAGCATCTGTTTTATAGCGGCTTTCCTGGCCTCGGCCCTGCTCCGGTTCCTGGGCCTGTGGATTGATACGGCCCGGATACTGCCCCTGGAGCCGGAACAATCGGCAAATTTCATCTCGGCCCTCAAAAGAGCCCTTCCTGCGGCGATGTACTTTTCCATACTCCTGGCTTTAAGTTACGCCAGCAGGCGGAAAATGGCTGTACCCCTTTCAATATTGGGGGTATTTGTTCTTGCAACGGTCTTTGTACTGGGGTTTTCCCTGGGAATACGGCAGATCCAGGGGGTGAATTTTGCCCTTGACGCCGGTCAGGCTATAAGGGGTAGGCCGGGGCTTATCCTTTCGCAGGGCGATACTGTTATAGTGCTCCTTAAAGAGGGGAAAGAGGGCCCCAGGGTTGTGGCCTTTCCCGGCCGGCCCCTGTTCTACCAGGAAGTTCCCCGGGGCCCGAACAACTCGATTCTTGCCCTCCCAGACCTGCCTTTCAGGGATGAGACCCCTTGGTTCATCCAAAGCATATTCATCGACCTGAACCTCAGCGCCAGGGAACTGGATGCCAGGCTGGAAGCAGGGTTGCCCTTTTTTTGTATGTACGCCGGGGCGCTCATTCTTTTCCTTGCGAGCCTCCGTTTCCTTCTGGATCTAAGCAACTGGCCTCTGGCGAACCTGTTCCTCGGGGCCCTGGCTTTCCGGGGTATCCTTGCTTTGGAGACTTTTCTGAATGCAAAGGAAACCGCCACCCTGCTGGGATCGTTCCTGGGTAACCGTCTGCCTGCCCTATTTATCTCCCCTCTGGTTTTCTGCGTTTTGGGGGCCCTGGTTATCCTCTATACCCTGCTGACCTGTCTGGCAAGGGGAGGTGGGGGCGGTAATGATTAAGCTGAACAAGGAAAGGTTCTTCTCCGCTGCGGGCATCTTTATCATCTACATGGTTGCCGCAAGCCTGCTCATCATGGGTTTCAGGCTGGTTTTCCCCGGCGAAGCTCCGCCGTTGGTTTGTTTTTCCGCCAACTGGCGTTTGCTGCAAGGCGCTATAGATGTGTTCGACCTTTTCCCGGCTCTTGCCCTTTCGGGCCTGGCGGTTCCCTTCGGGCTTAAAATCCGGCCTCAGAAAAAATTTACGGCTTTTTCGCCGAAATTCCTCCAGTCTCTCAGGTCCCCTATCCTGATTTCCATAGCCGCAGCGGGGATGTACGGGGCTCTCTTTTTTCTGGCCCTCCCGGCTGCCAGGAGTTACGAAGCGGGCCTGCGTTACCAGGGCAGGCTTTACCTGCTGGCAAAGGAACAGGCCCAGTCCTATGCGGATTTGGGGGAATGGAACGAAGCTGCCCGGCTGGTTGCGATCTGCGAACAAATATGGCCCCTGGGGCCTGATATTGAAAAACTAAGGACCGAATCTTCCATCAGGACAGAAGAAGCGCGGCTTGCCCAGATGAGTCCTGAAAGAACGCCGGGGAGCGCGTCTTCTTTGCGGCCCGGCCTGCCGGACCAGCGGCCCCTAAACGCTGCGGAAGCCCTGGTCATGGCAGAAACCGCCATAGAGGAAGAACGCTTCTACGACGCCCATTGGCTGGCCGCGCTGGGAAGCCGCCTGGCCGCTGAGGGAAGCGCCGAGACAGGGGCCGCGGCCAGGCTTGCTAGCCGGGCCTGGAACGCTGTAAACTCCCTGGAACCCACTTCACGGGAAAGCCGGGCCTACCGGATCTACCGCCTCAAACGGGACGGCTACGAGGCCCTGGTAAGCGAAGACTGGATCCCTGCGTATTACCTCTTCCTTGAACTCCTGAGCCTTGCCCCTGAGGATCCTGACATTGCAAAATACCTTTCCGTAAGCGAACAGGGGACTACCCAGGCGGCCTTTTTTACCGATGAGATGGAACTTTCCATAGGGGAAATGTATACAGACGCTGTTTTCTCCCTGCCCCTGGGGGTGGGCAGGGGGGTCATGCGCCTTGCTTCCCTTTTGCTCCTGCCCGATTCCGCCTACGGCACAGGAGCCGAAATCCTGGCTTTTGACCGGGAGGGAAGGCCCACATGGCGTATGGAAGCTCCTTATGTGAAGATACTGCCCTTCTCTCTGGACTCAGGTCCCAGAATATCGGTCCTTATGCGCGCCCTGGACCGGACGGACGGAACAAAGCGCTGGGAGCCCCTGGTTCAAAGCCTGGGGGAAAATGCTCCTCGAGGCGCCCATATAAGTTTTTCCCTTAGCTGGGATGATTTTCTCCTTCTGCCGGATCTGCGCCTGGGACCGGAAAACCTCTCCGTAAGCAGCCTTATGGCCGCTTCACGGATAGCGGGGAATTACGGTTACCTGCCCCAGGTACTGGAAGCCGAAATTATCCGCCGTTTTGCGGAGACTGCGGTTTTTCTGCCCATAGCGGTGCTGGTTCTGGTTATAGCCTGGCGTTACCGGGCCCTGAAACGGCCCAGGTACCTGGGTATCCCTATGATGGCGATACTGCCTGTGGTATTTAACGGAGCCGTGCATTTTTACCGGAGCTGCCTTAACAACCTGGGAATCTGGACGGTTATCACTTTTGGGTTCACCCTGGGGATCATCGCCTTTGCCGTAGGGGTGCTTGTCTTCTTGATCCTTTCGCTGATACTTCTTGCGGCCCAGCATGGTTAAGCGGCTCAGGGTCCTGGCAGGCGCCCTTATTGGGGGCCTTATCGGGCTCCTTGGCGGTTTGCCGGGACTCGTTATCGGGATGATTCTGGGAGTCATGGTGAGTGAACTTATCAGCCAGTTCCGCAGCGACCGCGAAGTCCTGGGCTATTACGACAATCCCGGAAAAACAGATTTTTACGAAGGGGAACCGGGGCTGGCCGCATGGTGCGCCCTGGGTATTCTTATCTCCGGTACAAGCGCCGAATCCGGCGGCGGAAACGGGGAAGCCGGGTTTGAACAGACCATACGTATGGCCCGGGTCAGCTTTCCGGGCCCTAATGCGGATCGTTCCCTTATCGAGCATTTTTGCCGTCTGGTGTGGTCCCGGCGGAAAACTCTGAATCCAGACCTCCTGGCGGAAAGCCTGGCTGCCAGACGGAAAACCCGCGGGGATCTTCCCTTTGCGGCCCAAAGCCTTTACAGCCTGGCATCTGAGGAAAAAGCCCGGAACCTGGCGGAACAAATCTGCCTTATCCTGGATCCTTCTTTCAGGGTCAACAGGGAAGAAGATAACGGGGACCAGGAGAAAACAACGCCCTGGAAAATCCTGGATCTTCCGCCTGGGACGCCTCTCAGGGAAGTTAAATCCCATTTCCGCAGACTGGCGGCCCAGTTTCATCCCGACAGCCTCCAGGTCCTGAACGAAGAACAACGGGAAATCGCCGCCAGGGCTTTTATCGCTATTGAGGAAGCCTATAGGGAAATAATGAAAACAAGTCCGCCCGGACAGGATTGAGGCATTGAAGCGAATTTCCCCATGGTTTACGTACTTTGATTCGTTGCGAAGGGTGCATACCCCGTCTGCTGTATTAGACTTGTTTAATAACACCAGAGATACTATACTGGCGGCATAAAAAAGGGAAAAAAGGCAGAGGATACCAAGCGATTGTTTATAAACGGCTGTACGGGGTAAAACCCGCGGCATTTGAAAAAATGCTCTCTCTTCTACAAAAGGAAAAGGGGTATAACAAGCAGCTTGCACGTAGACGTGTAGTCATTGAACATATCAATGCCAAGATCAACCAACGGATGCTGGGGAATGAAAGTTTTGACCGAGAGGAGGCCGCCCGGGCGCACCGGGAAGCAACGATACGGCGGATGGCCGAATATGGCGGGACCATTCTGGCCGTCCAGGATACCACGGGGGTAAACTACAACCGGGAAGAAAGCCGGGATGGGCCGGCAAGCCATGAGAGCAAGAAGATACGGCCGATATTATAGAGGAAAAAGAGAGTTTTAGATGGTTGGAAACCCTGGAACGGAGTACGGCAGTGGAAGTTACCGCCTTACAAGGGTCGTATAACACCTTTATCGGGCTTCACATGGAGGCTTCCGGCCCTGTCCACAACCCGGCGCTTACTACGGCCAAAAACGAAGCGAAAGCGGCCTTCGTTGATCTCTGCCAAATTATGATAAACTTCCGCCTCAAAAACCCCAAAATATCCAAGGCAAGACTCCGGGAACTGGGGGTTTACATACCGGACGGGATACGGACGCCCAAGCCCCGGCCCACAACGTATCCCAGTTTTCAGATTATCCAGAAAGGAGCGGGGATGCTGGGTATCATTTACCGTGAAGGGACGGGTAGGAAGGGGTCAAAGCTGCCGGAGGTAGCGGGGGCACGGGTTTACTACGGCGTACCCGGCGCTCCCCCGGCGGAACAGAAAGAACTCCTGGCGTCGGTGTTCGCCACCCCCTGCCCCCATACCATCACGTTCCGGGAGACAGACAGCGACAAGCGGGCGTACTTTGCGTTACAATGGGAGAACAGCAAGGGCGAGGAAAGCCCCTGGAGCGAGATTATTCCCTAATATAGTAAACGCTTATACTTGAATGGAGGAGTTATGTACAAGACGCCATTGGAATTTAACCGGGCAAAAACCGCTGCCATTACCCCGTCCATGCGCTGGGACGGCAGTGAGGATTTTACCCTATGGCAGGGCCGGGCCCGCGCCAAACTGCTGGAACTTTTGGGGTTGCCCTTCACAAACTGCGGCGAGCAGTTTCAAATTGAGTACCGGGAAGACCGGGGAACCTTTACCGAAACCCGTTTCCGTTTTCAAAGCGAGGAGGGCTTTTCTGTTCCCGCTCATCTCTGGGTTCCCAAGGGCGCATCTGAGCCTGTCCCCCTAACCGTTTGTTTGCAGGGACATTCTACGGGGATGCATATTTCCCTGGGAAGGCCCAAGTATCCGGGGGACGCGGCTTCTAGCGGGGACGGCGACCGTGATTTTGCGGTACGGGTCATTAAAGAGGGATATGCTGCGCTGGCTATTGAACAGCGCTGTTTTGGCGAACAGGGGGGCACGGAAAAAGGTCCGGATTGTACCGTTTCTTCGCTGGCGGCTCTTCTTATCGGAAGAACGGCCATTGGGGAGCGGGTGTGGGATGTCCAGCGGGCTCTGGATGTGGTGGAAAAAGAATTCCCGGAGATAGACCGGAACAAGATTATCTGCATGGGGAATTCCGGGGGCGGTACAAGCGCTTTCTTTGCAAGCTGCGTTGATTCCCGTATCAAATACAGCATGCCCAGCGGTTATTTCTGTTCCTTTGACGACTGCATAGGGGCCATGTATCACTGCACCTGTAACTTTATTCCCAACATCCGCCTGTTTTTCGATATGGGCGATCTTGCCGGCCTCGTTGCCCCTCGGCCTATGGTAATTGTATCCGGCAGGGATGATCCCATATTCCCCCTGCCGGGAGTCCAAAAGGCCTACAAGGAGGCCCGGCGTATGTATTCGGGAGCCGGAGCGCCGGACAAGCTGGCCCTTGTCGTCGGGGAAGGGGGACACCGTTTTTTTGCGGATTTAGGCTGGGAGGCCATGAACCGGTATATTGGTAGTTAGAGGGGTTTCAAAATTTCAGTTTTTGGACTAGGTTCTTATGTTTTTGAAAGGAGTTTTTTATGCAGGACAGGATACTTCAGAAATTACCGAATCCTTTGGTAAATAACGACGGGACGCCGATTCAAACTGCCGGGGAATGGATCTCCAAGCGGGAGCGGATTACGGAACTGGTGGTTGGGATGGAATACGGCGGCCTGCCCCCCCAGCCGGATGAGTTGGAAGTGGAACTGCACTGTTCCGCCATCAACGGAACGGTAGAGACGTACCGTATCACCGCCGGGACCGGGGGGCGGCGGCTTAGTTTTGAACTTCAACTTTTTATTCCCCCCCATGACAAGGGCGTCAGATTACCGGTGGTTTTAAGCGGCGACGGCTGCTGGCGGTATATGAATGACAAGGTTATTGACGCTGTCAATGCCCGCGGGTTTATCGCTGCCCGGTTCAACCGTACCACTATTGTCAGCGATTTGTACACCGAAGAGGATGCAAGAAAATCACCGCTCTACCGGGTTTTTCCCGGTATTGAATCGGGTACTATAGCAGGCTGGGCCTGGGGCTACCACCGCTGTGTCGATGCCCTGTTACGGCTTCCCCAGGTGGATCCGGCGTGTATCGCCATTACCGGCCATTCCCGTGGAGGGAAAACGGTTTTGCTTGCGGGGGCCGCCGATGAGCGTATTGCTTTTACCGCCGCCAACGGCAGCGGCGCCGGGGGTGCGGGCTGCTGGCGTTATCTTATGAATGAGCCACATGATGAGGAGGACCAGCGCAGCGAGGTTTTGGCGGATCTCCTGAAAGTTGTTCCTCAATGGCTGGGACCGAAAATGCGGGACTTTAAGGATCATGAGGAGCTTCTCCCCTTTGATCAGCATTACCTGAAAGCCCTCGTGGCGCCCCGCTACTATATTCAAACCGAAGGGTTTAAGGATATATGGGCAAATCCCAAGGGGGCTTATCAAACCCTGTTGGCCGCCCGGAGCGTCTACCGCCTTATGGGTGCGCCGGACAGGATTCTCTCCCGTTACCGGGAAGGTGGCCATAGCCATACGCTGGAGGACTTCGATGTACTCCTGAATGTGATGACCGCCGCCCGGTCCGGCCAGGCCCAGAATAGCGATTACTATGCGAATCCCTATCCTGGGATGGAAAATATCTTTGACTGGAATTAAAGGAAAAAATTCTATGCAAAACGAAAAATATCCGATAAAAGAAAAAATCCGGCAGTACCGCTGGAATTTTGAAGGCCGTAGTATCCCTATGGGCGTCGGCTGCGCCTGGGTAAGCGCTGCGAAAACTGAGCAGGAAGGTCTGGAAATCCTCCTCAAGAGTTACGAGGCAGGTTTCCGTTATTACGATACTTCCCGCCGCTACGGAGAGAGCGAACTCATAGTTGGCCGGTTTCTCCGGGAAATCGACCGGAAGACGATTTTTCTTGCCACCAAGGCGGGTTTTAGTTTTCAGCAAGCTGACGGATTTGAACAATTCAAGCGGGATTTCTACGAAAGTTTCACTCGCCTGGGGGTGGATTATATTGATCTCTATCAGATCCACGATACGGAGAATTACGATCGCTCTGTGCCCGAGGTTATCCCCTTTCTACGGGAGCGGCAAAAGGAGGGGCTTATCGGGTATATCGGCCTGGGAACCCGGTCCCTCGCGGCTCATTGTCAGGGCGTGGCCTGCGGAGACATTGAATCTTCTTTGAGCTATATGGATTACAATCTATTGAAGCTGTCGGCCCTGCCCCTCATCGATCTTGCCCGGCGGCACGGTACGGCCTTTATCAACGCGTCGGTCCTGCTCTTCGGCTTAATCAAAAGCCCCGATCCCCTGGCCAAGCCGGCCTACGGACCGGAACTTCTGCACCGCCAGTTTGCCAAAAAAATGCAGGATCTCTGCCGGAGACTGGGAATCGACATAGTGGCGGCGTCCCTGCAATTTTCGCTCCTCAACCCGGATATTGACATGACCCTCAACGGCCTTAGGCGCATGTCGAACTTGGAGTCCACCATCAATGCCATGCGTTACAGGATTGAACCGGAACATTGGGCGGCCATTACGGAACTGCAAAGAACCCATCCTACCATCGGAATCCCCGATGAATGGAATTTTTGAGAACAAAGGAGACAGATTATGACAACGGAAAAATCCGAATTGACGATGATCAGGGCTGAAAAACGCTTTGTTCATCCCCCCCGCTGGGCGCTGCTGGAACGGCAGCTCTTCGATGTACTGAACAAATCCCTGGATGTGATACTGGAAAAGTACCTGCATCCCAACGGATACTTCAAATGGCCACCGGTGGTGAAGGAAGGGACCGGGTACGGCGCGGTGGACGATGCCTACGAGAGTTTTCACGCCTGGCCCCTTTTCTATATCCTTGGCGGGGAGCGCCGGTTCCTGACCCTGGCGATCAAAGAATTTGAAGCTATTAACGAGCAGTTTTCCAAACTCCCCTTTGGGGCGAATAACCGCATGGTGGTGGAGGACGATTACTATTCCTACTGCGACTGGATGCATCAGGGGGAGGGCAACCAGTTGTTTTACCTCTTGA
>JAISZE010000065.1 GCA_031269405.1 Treponema sp.
GACTATTACCCTCCTTCCTTCCTGCCTGCCTATTGACAGATAGTGATATACAACCTGCCAGGCTAGAAAAATCCTATCATGGAAATTTTTTTCTGTCAAGCCCAAAAATCGCTTTTTTCACAAAAAACCGAATTTAACACAAAGAACTACGAGACCTTTTCATTCAGACTATTACCCTCCTTCCTTCCTGCCTGCCTATTGACAGATAGTGATATACAACCTGCCAGACTAGGAAAATCCTATCATGGAAATCTTCTTCCGTCAAGCCTAAAAATCACTTTTTTACAAAAAATATGAAAAAATACTATCCTGCCTCTATACAAGCGAATAGTAAAAGCTGCCCCAGGCGGCGGCTTATGCCTCTTTATCCCGCAAGGCGTTCACTATCGTTTCCGCTTCGTCCCAATGGGCGTCTATGGAACGGATCAGAGCAATCTGGTTCCTTGAGCGGTCCAGGTTGTGATCCGGCCTGGCTATATGGTAGTAATGATCCCCTTCCAGGTAATCCGTGAGGAACCTGAGGGCCATTATATGGGTAAGGTTCCGGCCTGATTCGGTCAGAAGGCCGTATTCCCTGGGGATGAGGAAGTCCCAGGCTTCAGAAAGGTAGCCTTCCAGGAGGGCCCTGAAATAAACGGTATCGAACTGTACCAGGGAAAGGTCCCGCTCGTCTTCTTCCGCCCTGGTGGAAACGGTCCGTATAAGATCCCCTACATCAAAGAGGCTGGTTCCGGGCATGACGGTGTCGAGGTCGATGATGCAGAGGGCCTCGCCGCTCGCTTCGTCAAGCAGTATATTGTTCATCTTGGCATCGTTATGGCAGATCCGTTCCGGGATAGAGCCTTCCCTCATGGAGCGTATAAGCACGCCGCCCCGTTCCTCGTTTTCCAGAAGGAAGGCGATCTCTTTTTCGCAGATCCTCGCGCGGTTAGAGGCATCCCGCTTCAGGGACTCATGGAAACGGGCATAACGGGTTTCCATGTTGTGAAAATCCGGTATAGTCTCGTGCAGCCTGGAACCGGGAAGATCCGCCACCTGCTTCTGGAAGCCTCCGATGCTTTTTCCCAGGACTCTTGCTTCCTCAGGGGATCCCGCCAGTTCCAGGGCCCGGACCCCTTCGATAAAGCAGTATGTCCGCCACCAGCCCCCTTCGGCGTCCCGTACCCAGGGTTTTCCGTCCCTGGAGGGGACGACAGTCAGGGTCCGGCGGCTCCGGCCCCCCAGGTTCCTGGCTGCCAGCTTTTCCCTGATATGCCTGGTAACCCGTTCGATGTTTTCCATTACCTCATCGGGCCGTGTAAAGACATGATCGTTTATCCGCTGGTGGGTATACCGGACGCTGCTCCCGGCCTGGTTCCAGCGGGAGAGAAAGGTATCATTAATGTGCCCCTTCCCAAAAGGCGTCAATTCTTCAAATTCTCCATAAATGGAGAATTTGCCAAGAATCTCCGCAAGCAGTGTAGTTTTTTGTCTTACTATTGCATTTGTTATCATTTTTTGATTATAATTTCATATTATAAATTGGTCAAATGGCAATTGACGCCGATACACGTATATAAAACGTTCTTCGATTCCCAAAGGGGGTAAAAGTGAGTCTCGCTAAAAGGGTTTCTCTATTGATTGGTATTCTGGTGCTGGCAGTGTCACTCAGCATGGGGCTTATAGCTCTTTTTGTTGCCTCCGGCATTGTGGAAAACACTGCGGAAACCACCCTTATAAACCAGGCCGAAATTGGGGCGGAACTGGTACAGAACAACATCCAGAACCAGTTGAACATACTCCAGGAGCTGGCCAACCGCGCCCGGGTCCAGGGCATGGTCTGGGAAAACCAGGTGGATGGCCTCAAAAACGACATCGAACGCACGGGATTTCTGGAAATGGGCGTGGTAAGTCCTAACGGAGACGTGCGCTATATCATAGACGGTTCCACCAGCAACCTGGCCGACCGGGACTATGTGCAGAAAGCCCTGTCGGGCCGCCAGGCGGTTTCGGACGTGCTCATCAGCCGGGTCATCAACAAACCGGTAGTCATGTACGCCGTTCCCATCACCCAGGGAAATAAGGTAGCGGGCGCCCTTGTCGCCCGGAAGGACGCCAACTCTTTAAGCGATATTACCAAGACGGTAAAAATGGGGGCTACAGGGTATTCCTACATTATCAACTCCATGGGGGTTTTCATCGCCCACCCGGACAGCAGTCTGGTGGTGAGCCAGTTTAACCCTATAGAAGCATCCAAGAACGACCCTTCCCTCAAGTCCCTAGCCTCTTCCATAGAAACCGCGCTCAAAGAAAAACAAGGGCTTGTCAGATATTTTTATAACAACAGAAATATGTTTGTAGGCTATATCCCTATACCGGATTTTAACTGGACACTCATGGTAACCATCGCTTATGACGAGCTGGTCTCGGGTGTCAGAAGCCTTAGGATCATCATTTTCATCCTTGTGGCGGTATTTATGATCATCGGCCTCGCCGTGGCGGTGCTTATTGGCCGCTCTGTGGCCAGGCCTATCATCAAAATGATCCCGGTTCTGGAAAAAGTTTCCAACGGCGACCTTACGGAAAAATTGGAAATCACGTCTAAAGACGAGATCGGCGCTATGTCGGAAAAGTTCAATATCTCCATAGAGAGCCTTGCCCGGATGGTGCAGACAACCCAGCAGGCGGCGGAGAAGCTGGAGTCTATGGCTGACGATCTTTTCTCTACCGTGAACACCACCACTACGGCTATCAATCAGATAGTGGGCAGCATCACTGGGGTCAAGGAAAAAACCATAAGCCAGGCGGCGTCGGTTACCGAGACTTCCGCCACTATGGAGGAATCAAAAAGCCATACCGAAAGGCTCAACAGTTCCATCGAAAGCCAGAGCGCTGCGGTAGTGGAATCCTCTTCAGCTATTGAGGAAATGGTGGCTAATATCAAATCCGTGGCGGACATCCTGACCAGAAATTCAGCTTCCATGCAGGAGCTCCTCAAGGCCTCCGAATCAGGCCGCGACGGTGTTCAGGGGGTGGTGGACATTATGAAGACCCTGGAAGAAGCCTCCAACGGTCTTATCGAGGCCAGTTCCATGATTCAGAGCATAGCCCAGCAGACCAACCTCCTGGCCATGAACGCCGCTATTGAAGCCGCCCACGCCGGGGAAGCGGGCCGGGGTTTCGCGGTAGTAGCCGATGAGATCCGCAAGCTGGCCGAGAATTCCTCCATTCAGGGCAAGTCCATCTCCACAGTGCTCAATAACCTGAAAAACCAAATCAACACCGCCACAAGCCTTTCCAGCGAAAGCCAGGAACGGTTCAGCAATATCCTTTCCCTTTTGGACCAGGTGAGGAATCAGGAAGCGGTGATCAAAGGCGCCATGGACGAGCAGACAGCGGGTTCCACCCAGATACTCCAGGCTATGCGGGAGATCAACGAGATCACCAGCCAGGTCAAGAACGGTTCCGCTGAAATGATGAACGCCAACGCAACGATCGCAACGGAAATGAGCCGCCTTGCGGGGGCCACAGAGGAGATGAGCGTCGAAATGGACGCTATCGCCGGGAACACCGGCCAGATAAGCGGCGCTGTGAACAAGCTGAGTGAAATCACCGGGAACACCAGGGAAAGCGTAAGCAACCTGGCCGTGGAAGTCGCGAAGTTCAGGATTTAGCGGAAGTTGGGGCTGTCCAGGAAGTTGATTGCTTCCCGGCCAGCCCCCTTGCATTTGCTTTCGTTTCGTTGAAAATTTAGTAACATTCGGCTCAACTTCGGCCCAATGTTCTTCGTTGCTGTCCGCCGGCGCAGTGCGTCAGCGAACATCCTTTGTTTCCGTAGTCCGTTACAATCGCTTATTTCTTGGAAGCGACGAACGCGTTAACCTGCTTCTGGACTTCGGCCTTGATCTTGTCAATGCCGTTGGCCTTCAGTTTGGCCGCAAAATCGGTGCAGAGCTGGTCAACTTCGGCGGCGGAATTGGCGCGTCCTTTCTCCAGGGTCTCTCCGAATTCTTTCATCACATTGGCGCAGGCAGCGATTTCGTTTTGGATAGCCGAGGGGTTTACGGAGAGCCCGAAAGCTGTCGAGAATTTCGCTTCATCCGTGAACTGGAGCAGCTTCGTCATCATGATGTTATTGGGTCCCGCCAGATTCGAGGGCGCCTTGACCAGGAACATGTTGCCCCGCCAGAGGGGGAACCAGTCGTACATGCCCCGGTTCGAGGGATCGCTGTTCTTGTCGGTCATCTGCATTTCGCCATTGGCATCGTAATTCCAGTGGTAGCCTTCAATACCGAAGGTGAAGAGGGTCGAGAGTACCGGATCGGTCTGGGTCTCTTCAATCCACATCATGTGGCGCTCAGGATTCTTGCTCTTGGGCGAAATGGCCTGAGAACAGGAGTAGATCATCCCGGCGGTCGCCCATGTCCGGTCCGGGTCAAGAAGAGCCGAATCCCAGTTGTTGCTCAGGTAATCTTTAGGAACGTACGTATCGCCCCATTGGGCCCACATGAACATATTGCCCGACTGCCGCCAGGTGTTGTCTTTTCCATCGTCATAATTGTCAGCCACGAGACCCTTCTGTACCATCCGGAACCGGGCCTGGGCGTATTCGCGGAAAGCCTGGGATTCATAGAGGCAGAAAACCGTGTTTTCATCGTAGCCGGGAATGTCCATAATGCCCTTGATGTTGAGTACCGCGAGGCCGTTTCCGACCAGATCGTCAATAGCGAATTCCTGGGGGTTAAGACTCCAGTCTCCAATGATGGGTTCGACCACTTTGCCGTAAACCGCGTCCCGTTTTGCCTTGACCCCTTCGAGCCAGGTTTCCCACTTGGACCAGCTATGGGGAGGGGGGGCCGTCGACAGATCGATGCCGAGCCGGTTCAGCATAGTCTCGTTGTAATATGCGCCCATAATGTAGATGTTATCTTTGTAGGCGGGTATACAGTAGATTTTTCCGTTGACTCTCATGGCGTCCCAGAATTCCTTGGAAAATTCCGCCTTGGTGCCGGGAGCGTACTTATCGATGAGATCATCCAGGGCGAGATACGCGCCTTGGCCGGCGTTAACCACATAGTTTACGGTGTCGGCGATGCCGAAATCCTGTCCAGCAGCGACCATGGTCGCAAGACGTTCTGCCAGCGCTTCCGGGGAACCGAGGATATTCAGATTGACCTTCATGTTAAGCTTGGGTTTTATGTACTCGTTCGCCCAGTCCCAGACCATGGCGAGATCCCGCCTGTTGGTCGTTTGGTACATGTAGGTTTCAAATTCGACCGGCGCAAGATCGCCGTATTTGGGGTGGTGCACCACACTTGACGAAGCGTTGTCTTTGCCTCCGCCCGCAAACAGGGGAGCGCTCAATATTGTGAACGCCGCAAGAACCGAAAAAACTGTTTTCTTCATAACAATCTCCTCTTAAAAATATATCAACCCTACGGGCCGATGCCGGGATAACGGGGTCTTACTCTTTAATGCTTCCTATGGTAAGACCGGTGATAAAATAACGCTGAAAGAACGGATAAGCGAAAAGCATGGGGAAAATGACCACCAGGGTACAGGCCATGCGCATATTGTCAGTCGGCATGGATCTGAGCAGGGCCATGCCTTCGTGGGACATAGCAAGCCGCGAATTGTTCCGCAAAAAATCAATGTTGTTTTGCAAATTCACAAGGAAGGTCTGCAGGGGAACCAGTTTCGGTTTGGTAATGTATAGCATCCCCGTAAACCAGTCGTTCCAGCGGCCGACGATGTTGAACAGCCCGATGGTCGCCAGGCCCGCCTTGTACAGGGGCAGTACGATTCTGAAATAGATGGTCCAGTGGCCAGCCCCGTCAATCTTCGCCGATTCAAAAAGGGCTTCGGAAATGGAGGTTTTTAGAAATGTTCTGAGGATGATTACATTATAAGCGTTGATAAGGCCCGGCAGGAGAAAAACCCATATCGTATTATCGATATGGAGATACTGGGTGTAGAGAATATAACTGGGCACGAGGCCGCCGGAAAAGAGCATGGTGAAGAAAAGCGTCCAGGTCAGAAACCGGCGCAGGGGAAGGTCCCGCTGACTTATGACGTACGCGTAGAGAGTCATGACGAAAAGACTCATCACCGTTCCCGCAACGGAATAGAATATGGTGATTAGATACGAATCGATAATCTGATCGCCGCTTTTCGCCAGGTATTCGTAGGCCTGGAGGGACCACTCGGAGGGAAAAAAGGTGTAGCCCGAATAGACGATGGAATTGGCGCTCGAAAAGGAAACGATCACCACCAGCACGACCGGCAGCACGATAACGAGACCGATAACAAAGAGAAACAGGAGAAAAAAGTTGTTCCATCTCCAGGAAATTTTGGTCAGGTTCCCGGCCCCTGTCGTTTCTTTCGCCATACCCCCGCTCCTAAAACATTCCGTTTTCGGGATCGATTTTTTTTACGACTTTGTTCACGATGAGCACTAGAATAAGCCCAACCACAGATTGATAAAAACCCGCCGCCGTGGCCATGGCCGGATTGCTCAGGGTGATTAGCCCCCGGTATATATAGGTGTCCAGAACGTTCGTCACCGGAAACAGGGTGCCCGTATTCCTGGGAACCGTATAGAACAGTCCGAAGTCGCCCCTGAAAATGCCTCCCATTGACATGATGAGGTTGATGCCCGCCATAAACCGGAGATGGGGCAGGGTTATATGCCAAGCCTGCTGAAACTTGGTGGCGCCGTCTATGGTAGCGGCCTCGTAGTAAACGGGAGAAATGCCCGTAATGACCGCCAGGTACACCACCGTCGAATACCCGACTCCCTTCCAGGAATTGACGAAGATGAGCAGTCCCGGCCAAATTTTTATCACCTGGTACCAGTTGGTGGTTCCCGGTTTTTCCATGGATCGCAAAATTGTGTTTACCAGGCCGGAATCTTTGTACAGGAAGGCGTACACAATAATGGAAACCACCGCCCAGGAGAGAAAATTGGGCATCATGTAAACGGTTTGGAGCAATTTGGCAAGCCGCCGTGTTCGCAGGATGCTAAGCACGAGGGCCAGCGCGATAGCGCACACTATATCGACCGCGATAAATACCAAATTGTAGAGAACCGTGTTTCTGGTGATGATAAACGCATCGCTCGTGGCGAACAGAAACATGAAATTCTTCAATCCCGCGAAGGAACTGCCCAGAATTCCCTGGCTGATGCGGTAATTCTGAAAGGCCATAATCAGCCCGACCATGGGTATATAACAGAAGATAATGAGGCAAACAAACCCCGGCAGAGCCATAATATAAAGCGCTCTATGCCCAGGCCTGAAAAAGTGCTGTTTTTTTACCATTATTCCCGCCTTTTATACATAACCGCCGTTCCCGCCCAGAGCCAGGAGCAGCACCATAGCCAAAAAACACCCCATCTCCAACCGCGCCGCCGCACTAACTAAACGTTTAATGTTTTCCTCCATGAAAAAATAACAGGCATACGCCCGCAGTTCACGGTATAACAGCCGAAACAATCCCGCTCCAGGGGCCTTTTTTCCTAGCGCCGGCTTCGAGACCGGTTCCGGTAGTTGAAACTTTGACCCAACAGTTAGAACTTTTAACTCATTTGTTAGAACTTCTGACCCATTAGTTAAAACTTTTGACTCGCCAGTTGAAACTTTTGGGGGAATTGGACAAACCTGCGGTTTATCTCTATAAAAAAGCAGGGGATTCGGTACTAGATACTTGACACGCTGGGCATGTGAGAGATTATAAGGTGAGCCGTGAGCCGTGAGC
>JAISZE010000152.1 GCA_031269405.1 Treponema sp.
CTAAAACATGAAAAATCAAACGCCTTCACGTAGAATACCCCCTTGTTTCAACAGATAAAGCTGTTCCAAAACCTCAGTATTTGGAACAAGTCTCAGATATACCGGAAATTTCCTTTCCAGATAGTACTATATTCTCATGGAATTCAGCTTTTGTCAATAAGAAAATAAAAAAAAATAAAAAAAATACAATTTTTTCTTCTGTTTTACTATTCGTTTGTATAGTAATCTTACCCTATTCCGGCCATCTTGACTATCCCGCCGCGCAGGGTGATAAGGGCGGGGTTTTACTGTTATTATTTCCATAGATTTACTATAGTGCTTGCAATTCTTTTTCAAGTATGGTATGCTTGATCCAGTTTAAGGAGGCTTTTGCCATGTCTCAGAAAATCATTTCCGTTAGAACTGTGGTGGCCATCGGGATTGGGGCTGCCCTCGCCTTTGTGTTGATGCGCTTTGCCGCCATTCCGTCCGGGGTGCCCAATACCAACCTCAACCTGGCCGCTGCGGTTGTGGCCCTTTTTGCGGGGATATTCGGACCCGTTGCGGGGTTCTTTATCGCCTTTATCGGCCATACCATCGCGGACCTTACCGGTTACGGCGCGTGGTGGTCCTGGATAATCGCTGACGGCCTCTTCGGGCTCCTGGTCGGTATTTTCTGGAAGCTCTACAAAATCGGGGAAGGGGAATTCGGGATAAAAAACTGCGTTATCTTCAATATAGTGCAGATCCTGGCCAACGTGGTAGCCTGGGTCGCGGTTGCCCCGGTGCTGGACATCCTGATTTACGCGGAGCCTGCGGATAAGGTCTTTCTCCAGGGCCTGGTGGCCGGAGGGCTCAACGCCGCGGTGATCCTCATCCTGGGTTCCATCCTGGCCTTTGGGTATTCCAAAACCAGGACCAAGGCGGGCAGCCTCAAGGCCGAATAATTCAGCTTTTGAGGTCCGTAAAACCTGTTTTCAGCCCCAGGAATGGCCGAAGCTTTTTGCTTTAAGGATTTTTCTTTTCAGTACAAGGCCCAGGCTGAGGCGACTCTTCATCATATCAATCTCGTTGTAGAGCAGGGGGAGAAAATTCTTATCCTGGGCCCTTCGGGGTCCGGGAAATCTACCCTCACGTACTGCATCAACGGGCTTATTCCCCATGCGTTTCCGGGCAGAGCCGGAGGTTCCTTTTCCCTTTTGGGCAGGGACATATCGGGGCTGGATATTTTTGAGATATCGAAAATAGCCGGGACTGTGCTGCAGGACACGGACGGCCAGTTCGTGGGTCTAAGCTCCGCTGAAGATATAGCCTTTGCCGCTGAAAACGACTGCACGCCTCAAGATGAAATGAAACGCCTGGTGCTCAAGGCGGCCCGGGCGGTTGATATGGAGGATCATCTGCTCAAATCCCCCAGGAATCTTTCGGGAGGGCAGAAACAGCGGATTTCCATTGCCGGTGTCCTGATTGACGATGTGGATATCCTTCTTTTTGACGAACCCCTGGCGAACCTGGATCCCGCAAGCGGCAGGGACGCTATGGAAACCATTGACCGGCTGCACCGGGAAACAGGGAAAACCGTGATTATTGTGGAACACCGCCTGGAAGATGTCCTCCACCGCCCTGTGGACCGCATCATCCTTATGGCCGAAGGGCGGATCGTTGCGGACCTCCCGCCCGGGGAACTTTTAGCCGCCGATGTTTTGAGGAAAACAGGCATCAGGGAACCCCTTTATATAAGCGCCCTCAGGTACGCCGGGATTCCTGTTACCCGTGATATGCATAGCGAAGATATTACTGCAGTACAATTTGACAGGGAAAAATTCCGGGACTGGGACCGCAGCCTTCCGGAATCCCGGGATGAGGCTTCCGCCGAACCTATTCTGGAACTTAAAGACCTTTCCTTTTCCTATACCCCAGGCTCAGGCTGGGAGCTTGAAAACATTTCCCTTGCCATACCGCGGGGTTCTTCGGTGAGCCTTGTGGGGAAAAACGGCGCCGGGAAATCGACGCTGGCAAAACTTATCTGCGGCTTTATAAAACCCGTTTCAGGGTCGATCCGTTTTGAAAACCGGGATATTGCGAATCTTTCCATAAAGGAACGGGCCGAAAGCATCGGCTATGTCATGCAGAACCCTAACCAGATGTTTTCCTATCCCCTGATCTTCGATGAAGCCGCGCTGGCGCTGCGAAGCCGGGGGGTAGGCGAGGGTGAGGTGAAGGAACGGGTTTACCGCTGCCTTGAGATCTGCGGCCTCTACCCTTTCAGAAACTGGCCGGTAAACGCCTTGAGTTACGGCCAGAAAAAACGGCTTTCCATCGCCGCCATCCTGGTAACGGACGTAAAGCTTCTCATCCTTGACGAACCTACAGCCGGCCAGGATTACCGCCGTTATACGGATATTATGGAATTTCTCCTGAAGCTCAACAGGGAGCGCGGCCTGACCATTCTTATGATCACCCACGATATGCACCTTATGCTGGAATACTCAGGTAAAGCCGCGGTGATTGCAGACGGGAAACTCGCGGCCCGGAACCTGCCCGGGGGGCTCGCCGCGCCTGCGGATATACTGACTGACGACGGACTTATCGCCAAAGCCTGCCTTAAACGGACCAGCCTGTACGATCTGGCGCTCCAGGCGGGGATCGGAGACGGAAGGGCTTTTGTAAAGCGCTTTATTGACTATGAACGCCAGGGGCGGGAGGGGAGGGGATGAGCGTTCCCATGCTTTCGTATACAGAACGTTCCACCCCGGTTCATGCCCTTTCGGGGACCACCAAGCTAATCGTGTTCCTCCTGTGGTCCGTACTTGCCATGGCCGGTTACGATACCCGGATTATGTGCGTCATGACGGTTATGGGCTTTATCATTTTTAAACTTGCCAGGATCAGGCTGGGGGAGATAGCTTTTATCCTCAAGCTGCTCATCCTTTTTATGACATTGAACCTCGTTACCATTTATCTTTTTTCTCCTGAACAGGGAGGGGTTATTTACGGGACCAGGCATGTCCTCAACGAAGGATGGGGGCGCTTTACCCTGACAAGCGAACAGCTTTTTTATGAATTCAACGTGTTTCTTAAATATACCACCGTGCTTCCCCTGGCCATAGTCCTGATCCTTACGGTTCACCCCAGCGAATTCGCGGCGTCCCTTAACCGAATCGGCGTGCCGTACACCATAGCCTACGCGGTAAGCCTCACGTTCCGTTACATCCCTGACGTTCAGCGGGAGTACGAAGAAATATCCCAGGCCCAGCAGGCCCGGGGCATTGAACTTTCCCGCAAGGAAACGCTTATGAAGCGCATAAAGGGAAGCGCTTCGATTCTCCTCCCTCTGATTTTCTCGTCAATTGACCGGATCGACGTGGTCAGCCGCGCCATGGAGCTCAGGAGTTTCGGGAAGTACCATAAACGGACCTGGTACAGCTACCGTCCTTTTGCCAAAGCGGATATCCTGACCCTGGCAGCCTCGGTTGTTTTGTTTGCTCTTGGAATGTGGATTACCTTCAGGGACGGCGAGCGTTTCTGGAACCCGTTTTTATAATCTTGACAAAAAGAAGCTTATAAACCATAGTGATAATGTTCTTATGGTGGATGTAGCTCAGCGGTAGAGTTCCAGATTGTGGATCTGGCCGTCGCCGGTTCGAACCCGGTCATCCACCCGAAAGATTTCCGGAGGGGTTTTTTAGGCGTCCGTAGCTCACCTGGATAGAGTAACAGACTTCGAATCTGTAGGCAGCCTGTTCGAGTCAGGCCGGACGCAGAATGTAAGTCCTTATTATCATATAAGGAATTACGTGTTCCTTAAACTTCTGAAAGAAGATTTTGGCCTTGTCCTGTCTGTAAAAGAGAACGATATGGCAGCGGCGTTTAATAGCGCTACAGCAGACCTGTCTTCTTCAAAGCCTGTTCCAGGTCGGAAATGATGTCCTCGCTGTCCTCAATGCCCGCGCTGAACCGGAAAAAACCTTTGTGGAATTCTTCGGGGTAGAGGTACTGCCGCTCATCGTCTTCACCCAAAAAGACGATGAGGCTTTCATCGTGCCCCAGGGAAACCGCCGAAGTGATA
>JAISZE010000159.1 GCA_031269405.1 Treponema sp.
GGAGAACGGAGAACGGAGAACGGAGAACGGAGAACGGAGAACGGAGAACCGCTTTTAAGTTTATCACGAATAAGGCGGTTTCTGCAATGATTGTCTTGGGTCATGGTTTTGCTCCTTTATTAAGAAACTGTTTTTTCCGCCTCTATGGGCGGTTTATGCCGCATATTTAAGTTTATCGAATTGTATCCCTATAATGCCGCAGCGGTCAAGAGAGAAAACCGCGAAGGCGCAGAAGGCGAATAAGGGATAGAATTACGTTCTCCATCCTTCTTCGACTTTTTCGACTTAACGGTTTTTAATTTTTGTAGAGCTGAGTTTCCTTTTACCTATTGACGGCTAATGATCGCCCCCAGGGCCGCTGCGGTAAAGCCCAGGTGTTCCGCTACCTTGGCGGCAGGGCCGGATTCGCCGAACCGGTCTATCGAAAGGATATCCTCCGGTTTGGCCCAGCGTTCCCAGCCCTGGCGGACCCCTGCCTCGCAGGCGATGACCCGTATGCCCGGAGGCACTATGCTGTCCCTTATGGCGGCAGGCTGGGACTCAAAGAGTTCCCGGCTTATCATGGAAACGACTTGCACGTTCCTGCCCGAAAGCCCTGCGGCTTCCAGGGCCATGCCTACTTCTGAACCTGTGGCGATGACCACCGCATCGGGTTTGCCTTTGGCTTTTTTGGCCGTATAGGCCCCGGTGCGGATAGTATTCCGCCAATCGGGATCGTCCTTGGCGAAAACAGCGAGATCCTGCCTGGTCAGCGCAAGGGCTGTAGGGCCGTCTTCCCGTTCCATAGCCATAGCCCAGGCCTCGGCGGTTTCTTCAGCGTCAGCAGGGCGGAAAACCCGCACATTCGGGATTGCCCTGAAGCTGGCCAGGTGTTCGACAGGCTGGTGGGTTGGGCCGTCTTCGCCTACATAAATGGAATCGTGGGTAAGGACGTAAATCACCGGCTGTTTCATCAAGGCCGAAAGCCGCAGGGCGGGCCTCAGGTAATCGGCAAAAACCATGAAGGTGGCGCAGAAAGAACGGAAGCCCCCGTGGAGGGAGATGCCGTTGGCTATAGCGGCCATGCCGAATTCCCGCACCCCGAAGTGGAAGTAGCGCCCGGCCCTGTCCGCTGCGGAATAAGCGGAAGTGTTAGGGAGGCCCACGGCGTTGGGGCCTTTAAGGTCCGCCGCGCCGCCTACCAGGTTCGCATTGGCCGTTGCTATGGCGGCGAGGGCCTTATTGCCCGCAGTCCTGGTGGCGATTTTTTCGCCTCGGGCAAAGGCCGGAAGGGCGGCGGCTGCGGCTTTGCCGGAATGGAAAGCGTCCCACTCCTTTTTCTTGTCAGGATTTTCCTTTGCCCAGGATTCGAATTCAGCAAGCCATTTTTCCCTTGATTGTTTCCACTCTTCCCTTTTGGCCTTAAAATACGTTTCCGCTTCAGGGGCTATGTAAAAATCTCCGGGAATGCCCAGGGCTTTTTTGGCGGCAGCCAGTTCTTCCGCCCCCAAGGGAGCGCCGTGGATGCCGGCGGTATTTTGCTTCCCAGGCGCCCCTTTCCCGATGACAGATGTCAGGATGATAAGGCTCGGCTTCTTTGTTTCAGCTTTTGCCTGCGAGACGAGCCGGGCGATTTCTTCAAAGCCGTACATGGAACCTTTGAGGATCTGCCAGCCATAGGCTTCATAGCGCTTTGCGGTGTCTTCGGTAAAGGACAGATCGGTGCTGCCGTCGATGGTGATCTTATTGGAGTCGTAAAAAACGATGAGCTTCCCCAGCCCCAGATGGCCGGCCAGGGACGAGGCTTCCGCAGAGACCCCTTCCTGGAAACAGCCGTCGCCTGCAAGGACATAGGTGTAATGGTTTACTATTTTATGCTGAGGGGTATTGAAACGGGCCGCCAGCATAGTTTCGGCGATGGCAAAACCCACTGATGTGGCAAGGCCCTGACCCAGGGGGCCTGTGGTCATTTCGATGCCCGCAGCGGCGCCGTATTCAGGATGCCCCGCGGCAGGCGAACCAACTTGCCGGAAATTTTTGATATCGTCCATGGTCATGTCCCTGTACCCGCTAAGATGAAACAGGGAATAGAGGAACATGGAGCCGTGTCCCGCTGAAAGGATGAACCTGTCCCTGTCGGGCCATTTTGGATCCTCCGGATCATGCCGGAGCAGTTCCCCGTAAAGGATGGCCCCAAGTTCGGCGGCGCCCATAACAACCCCCGGGTGTCCCGAATTGGCTTTCTGGATGGCGTCCATAGCCAGGGCCCTGACGGAAAGCGCGACTTTTTCCAGTGCTTTTGTGTCCATGTAAATCTCCTTGATTACATCATTATTTAAAATAGCCGTAAAACTACATTTCCGGCTTGTCATTTCCAGTCCTGTTCCCTACCGTTAATAAAAGCGATAATATCATTCCCAGGCGCTTTTGCCCTGAGGAGTTCGAGAAAAGTTTCCTGTTGGCAGAAGAAGGTGATCTTCGATAATGTTTGAAGGTGCTGTTTCGCGGAAGAGGAGATGATAAGCAGCAGGGTGTCCACGGGTTTGCCGTCCAGGGCTTTCCAGTCCACAGGCTGTTCCAGGAAGGCAAGGGCCGTGAACTGCCCGGCGGGATCGTTTATCACCGGGTTCCGGGGATGGGGGAGGGCGATGCCCCGGCCGATGCTGGTGGACATAAGGGCTTCCCGTTCCAGCACTGTTTTAAGGAGATCCTCTTTGGAAACCAAAAGCCCTGCCGGCAAAGCGCCGATACATGCGGTAAGAACTTCCCTGCTGGAATTTCCCGGAACCTTGTAATAAACCCCGCCTTTTGCGATTAATTCTCCCAGCCCCGTTTTGTCATCCGAATCGTCCATCAGGTTTCCATCCTTATGTTATTTACCGGTCCAGGCCCCGGCCCTTTATAATCAGGCCGGAACTCAGGTTTTTGTTGCATGCTTCCAAATTAAAATCCATAGGATCAAAATCCCGGCCAAGTTCCTCTTCCGCCCCCTGGCGTTCCGCGTCGGTGCCCCCCTCCAGGGCGGAAATAAACCGGCGAAAACGTAAGGGGCCGCCGACGAATTCCGGAGGCGCCGCCCCGGCGCCGGCCACGCAGCGGGCGGGCTTTTGCTCTTCAGCCTCATACCTGGAAAGGAGCATGATTTTTACCGTCCATTTGGTTCCGTATTCATAGAGGAGTTCCATAATCCCCTGCTCTCCCAGTTCTTTTACCTCCAGGCCGGCGTCCAGGATTTTTTCGGCCCTGAACTGGTGCATCTGGGAATTTTTCCAGCCAAAAACAGCCTGGATGATCCGGTGGAGTTCCTCAAGGCGGCAGCTTTCGTTTACAAGTACCCGGCGCCACACCTCTGTCCCGCCTACGCTGAACTGGAGGAGCCGTTCCCCTTCGGCTTTGGGGCTTCCCTGGCGGACCAGGGAAAATTTGTTCCGCCTGGAGTTCTCAAGGGAATCATCTATGAGTTCCCGTATATCTTCGTAGGTTTCGATCATGCTGTCCAGGGAGTTGTCCATGGCTTCAAGTTCTTCCTCCGGAGGAGGATCATCGGTATCAAGATCCTCCATCACCCCGGCGGCATGGCTTTGGATCTGCGAGAGCACGATGAAGGCATGCTTAGGCAGCCAGGAGAGATCCGTTTCGCCGCCGGTGAGCCGGGAGGCTATATCTATTACCGCCGTGTGGAGTTCTCCTACCCGCTGGCGTATGGGACCCATGGACTTGTCTGCAAAAGGGGAATAGCTTGTTTTGAATTCTTCTCTTACATCAGTGATGTAATCTTCCAGCAGACGCTGCTCATGGGCGTTGATTTTTACGCTTGGCGGAATGATCCTCTTTAAGACGGGGCCGGGATCTTCTTCCCTCCGGTAAAGGGAATCCCGTACATACGACTGGATCACGTATTCTGAAACAGGGATCTTTTTTTCCCAGAGGAGTTTTTCAATATCCGTCTTGTCCGGCCTGGTCTGGCTTCCGTCCAGCTCTTTCTGGTCAGGGATCTCTTTGCCGGCGAACCAGAACCGGGTTTCTATCCCGTAAGACACCGTCTCTATGCGGTCGGTTTTTTCGTAGAGGAATTCCTCCAGGGCATAGGCCGGGACCTCGCGCATCCTGCCGCTCCCGTACCAGTAAGCGTAGAAAATTTGCTCTTCTGTGGAAGAACCGGGCCCCAGGATGTTGAAGGAATTCTCAAAGCCCGCCTCTGCGGCTTCAAACCAGGAATTGAGATCCTCCTCGGCCCATTCATCTTTGTCTACACGCTCAAGGGAGAAAGTTCCTTTCCGCCAATCAAGCGTTCTTACTACGAAACGATCGCCGGGAACAAAAGAGGTTTCCCGGTAGATATTCCGCATATCCAGGGTGTTTATAGATACTTCCGCAGGATCGTCATACAGGTCGTTGTTATAAGCTTTTTCGTTTTCCGGGTTGTCCCGGGCCACGTACTGCGGGGCGTATTCTTCGCCGAAAATAGTATAGTAACGGTAGAATTCTTTAGGGTCCCCTTCGGTAGTGGTAGTAGGTACGATGCGGTCTTTCCAGTAAAAAACAAATTCCTGGGGAAGCAGTTCCTGGCGCCCGAAAGGAACGCAGCGGTGCCCGGGGATGAGGATCCCGTTGCGGAGTTCCAGCCTCGTAGGGCTTATGACAAAAGGCGCCTGTTCAAAATAACCCCGCCGGGACAACCATGTGCCGTTGTCTATACGGAAAGCGATGCGCCTGGAATCGAGGAAAGCGGTAATCTCCTCTCCCAGATGGTGGACCCGCTTGGAATCAATCATGCGGATATAAGCGACCGCCTCTTCCAGCTTGAAGGGCTGGGTCGTACTATCGAGAAAATCGTAAAGCGCGTCTTCCTGGCTGTACGTCATTAATATGACTATAATGCCCCAAAGCGGAAAAATCTTCAAGGCTGATGCCATGATGAGTCAGGGTTTTTTCGTGTTTCGGGTTAAGTGTATCAAAATGATACATACATGGTCACTAATAACACACCTGTATCAAAATGATACAGGTATTGATTCCCTGTTTGCTGCCCAAAGCAGCGCCGTAGCGGTTTTTACACGAAACGGCCCGAAACCGGGCAGGTTCATTGTTCATAATTTGTTATATTATATGGAAATAAGGATAATTCTAAAAAATAACGTAGATTTTGGCTTAATTGCCAAGTTTGGCACGATTAATGCTATTATATAAGTGTTAGCCGGATAATCCAGAACCGGACGCCAATAAAGTCCGTTGGACCGGGGCAAAGCCCAAGGGTCCGGACTGAGAAACTACCGGCAGAACAAATAATTTATAGGAGATAAGATTATGAAAGCTGTAACCTTGTATCGTCCTGCTGTCCTTGAGAATGCCTTGAGTGAATTTGATCGCTGCATGGATTCCTTTTTCGGGGATAACTTCCTTACCCCGGCGGACCGGATCTTCAACAAGCTCCCTTCAGTGGATGTCCGGGAAACCGAAAAAGCCTATGTTATGGAAGCAGAACTTCCGGGCTTCGAAGAGAAGGATATTGAGGTCCATCTGGACAACAACACCCTGACTATTGAATCCAAAAAGGAAGAGGAAAAGAAAGAAGAGAGGAAGGACGGGACCTATCTCCTCCGGGAGCGCCGGAGCTCTTCTTTCAGCCGCTCCTTCAAACTGCCCGAGAACGCCGACCCCGAAGGCATCACCGCTTCCTTTAAAAACGGCGTCCTTTCTCTGGAAATTAAAAAGCGGAGCGAAGCCCAAAAACGGGTTATCCAGATTTCCAGGAACTAAGGTCCCTGCGCCGGCCCTCTGACCGGTTACGACAGACCTAAGGCTGCCCCAAAAGGGCAGCCGTTTTTTTGCGCTCATAGTACAGCCGCATTTTTCCTGTTCTAGCCAGGGAGTTGTTTTCTGCCTGGGATTGGGTTAAAGTCAACTCATGAATCAGTACCGTATAGAAGGCGGTTATCCTGTTTCCGGGAAAATCCGGGCAAGCGGCAACAAAAACGCCGCGCTGCCTTGTATCGCCGCGGCCCTTTTAACCGGCGAACCGGTGATACTCCGGAATATTCCTGATATCGAGGATGTCCAGGTGATGCTTGAGGTGTACCGCGCCCTGGGAGGGGGGGCTGAAGCTCTGGGGCCTAACGCCTGGAAGCTAAAGCTCCGGGATATAACAACTTCAGAGATACCCCAGGAACAGGCCCGGAAGATCCGGGCTTCCATCCTCTTTGCCGGCCCCCTCCTGGCCCGGACCGGAAAGGCGGTACTGCCGCCGCCGGGCGGGGACGTCATAGGCAGGCGGCGCTTGGACACCCACTTCTTGGCGCTTACCGAGTTGGGTGCGAAGGTCAAGGTTAACGACGCTTTCGTCTTCAGCGCCCGCAGGCTTACAGGAGCCGACATCTTCCTGGACGAGGCTTCGGTAACAGCCACGGAAAACGCGGTTATGGCCGCTGTTCTGGCCCATGGGGAGACTATCCTTACCAACGCCGCCGGCGAGCCCCATGTGCAGGATCTTTGCCGTATGCTGGTTTCCATGGGCGCCCTTATCGAAGGGATAGGTTCCAATACCCTTACAATTAAGGGAGTGGAAAAACTCGGGGGCTGCGATTTTGAAATCGGCGCAGACTTTATGGAAGTAGGTTCCTTTGTGGGCCTGGCGGCTGCCACCAGAGGGGAGCTTTCCATCGAGGGCATCCGTCCCCAGGATATACGGCCCGCAAAAATCGCCTTTGGCAAGCTGGGCATAAGCTGGCAGCACGAAGGCAATGTTCTCCATGTCCCGGCGAAGCAGGCCATGGAGGTGAACTGCGACCTTGGGGGGATGATCCCCAAAATCGATGACGCCCCCTGGCCGGGCTTCCCCCCGGATCTGACCAGCATCGTCACGGTAGTGGCGACTCAGGTAAAAGGGACCGTACTGATCCACGAAAAGATGTTCGAGTCCCGCATGTTCTTTGTGGACAAGCTCATCGGCATGGGCGCGAGGATCGTCCTCTGCGACCCCCACAGGGCGGTGGTATCGGGCCCCACGAAACTGGCAGGCTCCGAACTCCACAGCCCCGACGTGCGGGCAGGCATGGCCATGGTCATCGCCGCTATGTGCGCTGAAGGCAAAAGCGTGATTAGCAATATCTATCAAATCGAGCGGGGCTACGAGGGCCTGACGGAACGCCTTTCCTCCCTTGGAGGGAAGATCGCCAGGTTGTAAAGGATTGAATAGCTTTAAGGAGGAATAAAACCATGAATACTATATGGCGTACATTGTCGGAAACCGTCCTGATTGAACTGAATCAAAGCGCCGATGAAGGGCGGGAAGTCCGTGCGTTTGCCGATGAGGCTCGGCAGATTTTCGATACCTGCACGGCAGGGCAGCTGCGGGAGGAAGAGGCCAAAAACTTGATTGACAAAATACGCGGCGCCCCTGTACGGGCGGACTATTCCTACAGCGAACCCGCAGGCATTGATGAGATTAGGCGGCAGCGTCCCGCATCCCGTTTTGCCACTGCTGCCAGGCCCGATAGTAACGCCTATTACGACAAGGTTTACGGCGCCTGGCTTGGACGCTGCGCGGGCTGCCTTTTGGGTCAGCCTGTAGAAGGCTGGCGCAGGGAACGCATTACCGGTATGGCTAAAGACACCGGCAACCATCCCATTAACCGCTACTTTTCTTCTGATGTCGGGGAGGACATTAGAGCGAAGTACAATATTCAGGATAAAGGCCAGATTTATGGCAGCAGCAAAATCAACTGGATCAATAATGTATCTTTTATGCCTGAAGATGACGATACCAATTACACGATTCTGTACCTGAGAACTCTTGAAGATTTCGGCCCTGATTTTTCCAGCGACGATGTGGCCGCAAGCTGGCTGCAGAACGTACCTATTTTTCATGTTTGTACTGCCGAGCGGGTGGCGTACCGTAACCTTGTCAATTTGATTGCGCCGCCTCTTTCAGGGTCCTGGTACAATCCCTATCGTGAATGGATAGGCGCCCAGATCCGGGCCGACTTTTTTGGCTATGTGAATCCCGGAAACACCGAACAAGCAGCCGAATTCGCCTGGCGCGACGGCAGGGTCAGCCATGTCAAAAACGGCATCTATGGCGAAATGTTCTGCGCCGCTATGCTGGCCTGCGCCGCTGTTAGTTCGGATATAGGCGAAATCGTCCGCGCCGGTCTCGGGGAGCTTCCCCAAAAGTCCCGCCTTACTGAAAGCATAGAAGCGGTCAGAAAATGGCGCACTGAAAACATAAGCTGGGAAGCGGCTCTGAACCGGCTGTACGAAACCTGGGATGAGAAAAACCCCCATCACTGGTGCCACGTTATTTCCAACGCCGTGATCTGCGCCATTGCCCTCCTCTGGGGCGGCGGCGATTTTGAAAAAACCATCGGCATAGCCGTATGTGCGGGATTCGACACGGATTGCAATGCCGCAACCACCGGTTCGGTTATCGGTATGATAACCGGCGCATCAGGACTCCCTGAAAAATGGACAAAGCCGCTTAACAATAAAATCAAGTCCGGCATAGACGGATTCGGCATTACTGAAATATCAGAACTTGCGGAAAGGACAGTTAAACTGGCGTTTAAGGATTGGGGAAATACGATACGTAAGAGTCAGGCGCATAATGCATAAACTTCAGATTGATAATAAAAAACATATTTTCACCGATAAAGGTAAGCCTTTTTTTTACTTTGCCGATACGGCATGGATGGCTTTTTCCAATCTTTCCCTTTCTGAATGGGGGGAATACATTGAATTCCGCCGGCAGCAGGGATTTACCGCTGTGCAGATCAGCATACTGCCGGTTATGAACGATACCAGTATAGGCGAACATACGCTGTTTCCTTATAAGATAAACGCCGATGGCAGTATGGATTTTTCCTCCCTGAATGACCGGTATTTTGAGAAAGCAGTCAGAATGGTTGAAATGCTGGCTGCAGGAGGTTTAGTTCCGGTTTTGGTAGTTCTCTGGAATAATTACGTGCCCACCGCCTGGGCGGCTAAACAGATAAACAACACCACCCTTATGCCTGAGGAATATCTCAAAGACTATGCCGCTTTGGTAGTAAAGTTGTTTGGTCCTTTTAATCCCGTTTATCTTATCAGCGGCGACACTGGTTTCGATACTGAC
>JAISZE010000161.1 GCA_031269405.1 Treponema sp.
TGCTACAACCCGGACCTGCCCCCTTGGGCATCCTGCGGCATCTGCATCGTCCGTACCGCCGGTCCCGGTTCGCCCCGTATGGCCCGGGCTTGTACCACCCCGGTGACAGAGAACATGGATATCATCACCCATGACCCGGAGATTATCGCTACCAGACGCACAGTGGTGGAACTGATTCTTTCAAACCACCCCAGCGACTGCCTCCAGTGTCCCAGGAACGGGAACTGCGAACTTCAGACTCTGGCCGCGGAATTCGGCATCCGGGAGCTGCCGTACAAACACATCTCCAACGGCCTTCCAATTGATGATTCCAACCCGGCTATCGTGCTCAACCCCGAAAAATGCATACGCTGTGGACGCTGCGTCAAGGTCTGCCAGGAGATGCAGAACGTCTGGGCCATTGAGTTCCTGGGCCGGGGCATCAAGGGCCGCATTGCCAGCGCCGCTGACGCACCTCTGGGGGAGAGCCCCTGTATCAAGTGCGGCCAGTGCGCCGCCCACTGCCCTGTAGGCGCCATCTATGAACGGGACGACACCCAAAAGGTGTGGGCCGCCCTGCAAAACCCCGAAATTCACCCTGTGGTACAGATAGCCCCTGCGGTCCGGGTCGCGCTGGCGGAAGAATTCGGCCTTCCCCCGGGGACGGTCTTTACCAGGAAGATCTACGCCGCCCTGAGGCGCCTGGGCTTCAAGACCGTGTTTGACACCAACTTCTCGGCGGACCTTACCATCATGGAAGAGGGCACCGAACTGGTCAGCCGCCTTACTAAGGGCCGGGGAAAAGCCGGAGGGGTTTCTCCGGACATTCCTTTGATTACGAGCTGCTGTCCGGCGTGGGTAGACTATATGGAGCAATCCTACGCCGACATGATCCCCAATTTCTCCACCGCCAAGAGCCCCCAGCAGATGATGGGCGCCATGATCAAGGCCTACTGGGCAGGAAAAGCCGGGATTGATCCCGGCAAGATCTACTCCGTGTCGGTTATGCCCTGTACTGCCAAAAAGTGGGAAACCCACCGTAACGATGATATGAAGAGCGCCGGCCACGGCTGGGATGTGGATATCGCTATCACTACCAGGGAACTCGCCAGGATGATTAAACAGGCGGGCATTGAGATCCTCAAGCTGGACGATGAGGAAGCGGACAACCCCATGGGGCCCTATACCGGCGCGGGGACTATCTTCGGCGTAACAGGGGGCGTCATGGAAGCCGCTGTACGGAGCGCCTATTTCCTGGTGACCAAAAAGGAACTGGGGGATGTGGACTTCAAGCCTGTCCGGGGCCTTGAGGGCGTCAAGGAAGCTGAGGTGGATTTTGGCAACGGTACAAAAATCCGCATTGCAGTGGCCCACCAGATGGGGAACATCGCATCGGTGCTGGACAAGATCAGGGCGGCCAGGGACGCGGGTAGGGAAACCCCCTACCACTTTGTGGAGGTCATGGCCTGCCGGGGGGGATGCATAGGCGGCGGCGGCCAGCCCTACGGCTGTACCGATGAAATCCGCAAACAGCGCACCCAAGGTCTTTACAACGACGACCGGAAGTCCCAGTATCGCTGTTCCCACCAGAATCCCTTCATCAGCCAGGTGTACCAGGAGTTCCTGGGCGAGCCCAACGGGCATAAGGCTCATGATCTCCTGCATACCAAATACGTGGAACTGCCGCTCTATACCCGGTAGTCTAAGTACCGCCGCCCCGGTTTTCCGGGGCGGTTTTTTTAAAATTTTACGGATTTTCTTTTGATGGGGCCTTTTATTCTTTTATAAAGCGTGATAGTATTGATTTATTCCCAACCACTATTCCGAGGAGGAAATCATGGAGAAGCTTTTCAAATTACAAAAAAATAACACGACGGTCCGCAGGGAGATCCTTGCGGGGTTTACTACTTTCCTGACTATGGCCTACATTCTGGCGGTCAATCCGGGTATGCTGGGCCAAATTGGAAACGGCATGACCGCTGGGGCGGTCTTTACCGCTACCGCCATCGCTTCGGGCATTGCCACCCTGGTTATGGCTTTCGCCGCCAACCTGCCGGTGGCCCTGGCGCCGGGTATGGGGCTGAACGCCTTTTTTACCTTTACCGTAGTTTTCGGTATGGGGTATTCCTGGCAAATCGCCCTTACCGCAGTGTTCCTTGAAGGCATCCTTTTTATCATCCTTTCCTTCTTTAATGTGCGGGAAGCCATTATCAAGGCCATTCCGGCGAACCTGAAAAGGGCTGTGGCAGTAGGCATCGGCCTCTTTATCGCTCTCATCGGCTTTGCCAACGCCGGGATTGTGGTGAATGACGCCGGGACTGTTATCGGCCTTGGGAACATCACATCAGGCAGCCCCTTGCTGGCGCTTATCGGCCTTATCATCGTTGTCATTCTCTACGCCCTGAAGGTTCCGGGTTCCATACTTATCGGCATCCTGGCCACGGCTGTTATCGGCATCCCCATGGGTATCACCTCCATCCCCCAGGGCTGGTCCCCTGTGGGCCTCCCTGCAGCGCCCCTGTTTTTGCAGTTTGATTTTACCCAGATCTTAAGCTTCAAGTTCTTTACCGTTTTCTTTACCTTTCTCTTTGTAGACATCTTTGACACTATCGGCACCCTGGTAGGTGTAACAACCCAGGCGGGGCTCATCGAAAAAGACGGCGGGATTCCCAGGGTCAAGCAGGCCCTTTTGTCCGACGCTATCGGGACCGTAGCCGGCGCGGCTTTGGGCACCTCGACAGTTACCAGTTATGTGGAAAGTACCGCAGGGGTTGCCGTCGGCGGCCGCACCGGGCTTACCTCCCTGGTTACCGGCGTCCTCTTCTTTTTGGCCCTCGTCCTCTCGCCCCTTTTCCTTCTTATCCCCAGCGCCGCTACGGCTCCAGCCCTTATCTTCGTGGGCTTCCTCATGCTGAAACCGGTGGCTGAAATCGACTTTACAGACCCCACGGAAGGTATCCCTGCTTTCCTGGCTATTGTTATGATGCCTTTCGCTTACAGCATCGCGGACGGCATTGTTTACGGCGTTCTTGCCTATGTGATTCTCAAGGCCGTAACCGGCAAGTTCCGGGATATCAGTATCGTTACCTGGATACTCTTTGTGATCTTCGTACTGAGGTTCTTCCTGAAATAGGAATACTAACATAACAGAGGAGAAAATGATGAAAGAAATTTTTGTTACCTTCGCTAAATACAACGAAGAGGCCGACAAGGCCGTGGTTTCCATCCTGGACAAGCTGTCCAACGACGACAGGGAAAAGAACCGGAAGAGCTACTACGGCAGCCTTTCCTCCCTTGCCCGCCATGTGCTTGGAGGGACCGTCTTTTTCCTGGGTCTCTTCAAAGACGCCCTGCCCGGGAACGCTGCGGTCCAGAAGGCTATTGCTTCCCTGGCTAAGGTGGAGCTCTTAAAGGAAAAGAAGATCACCGAGGATCAGTGGAAAAAAGTCGTTACAGGCTTCAAAATTGCCGACAAGGCCTATGTGGATTTTGCGGCGGCTTTAAGCGACACGGACCTGGAAACTCCGGTTAAAATCAACTGGTTCAAAGGGAGGTCCGATGTGCCCCTTTCCTTCATGCTTGAAAACCTCATTGCCCATGGGACCCACCACAGGGGGCAAATTTCCCAGATTTTGGATTCCCTGAAAATCGACAATGATTTTTCAGGCGTCAATCCAAAGTTCATCTAAAAGGCAGTAATCCGCCGCCGCCGCCGCTGTTTTTGCGGCGCCGGCTGAAAGGGCATCTATGACAGACGCTGAAATTTTAAAACATATTGATCTTACCCTGCTCAAGGCGGCGTCCTCCTGGGCGGAGGTTCGGAAATTGTGTGATGAGGGGATACGCTTTAAGACCGCATCGGTCTGCATACCCCCCTCTTATGTAAAGCCGGTTTTTGAAACCTACGGTGAAAAAATCCCCGTTTGTACGGTCCTGGGTTTCCCTCTGGGGTATAGCCTCGGTTCCGCCAAGGTCCTTGAGGCCGAAGAAGCCCTGAAGGCGGGGGCTGAGGAACTTGACATGGTGATCAATATCGGGGATGTGAAGAACGGATATTTCGACAAGGTTTTTTCGGAAATAAAGGCGATCAAAAAAACCGCAGGGGATAAAATTCTCAAAGTGATAGTAGAAACCTGTTACCTCACGAGAGAGGAAAAAATCCGCATGTGTGAAATCGTCACCGGCGCCGGGGCCGGCTACATCAAGACTTCAACGGGCTTAGGCCCCGCAGGGGCAACGCTGGAAGACATACTCCTCTTTAAGGAGCACATCGGCCCTGGTGTGAAGATTAAGGCCGCCGGGGGTGTTAGGACCCGGGAAGACATGGCGGCATACCTTGAAGCAGGCTGCGACCGGATAGGGACCAGTTCTATATCGGTATTAACAAACAGTTTACTTAAAACTGCCAATTAAGAGAGGTTGTATATGGCGCGAAAAGTATTGATTCTTTGCGGCGGCTGGGACGGACATGAGCCCAAGCTGGTAACAGCGCGGTTTAAGAAGTTCCTTGAGTCCGAGGGCTTTGAGGTTGCGGTCGAGGAAACTCTGGCGGTTCTGGGCGACAAGGAACGGCTTGATTCCCTGGATCTTTTCATCCCTGTATGGACTATGAGTTCCGATCCGCCGCCGGAGTTCAAACCTTTGCTGGAAGCTGTGGGAGCCGGGCTGGGGATTGCGGGCAACCACGGCGGTATGTGCGATGCCTTCAGGCTGAGTACGGACTATCAGTTTCTCACCGGCGCGAACTGGGTTTCCCATCCCGGCGGGGACGGTACAAAATACAAGGTCAATATCGTGAGCAAGTCCAACCCCATCACCGAAGGAATAAAGGACTTTGAGGTAAGTTCGGAACAGTATTACCTTCACGTGGACCCTGCCAACGAAGTCCTTGCGACGACCAGGTTCCCGGTGGCCCACTGGTACCATTCGGCTAACGGCGAGGTAGACGTACCCCAGGTGTGGACCCGGCGCTGGGGATACGGCAGGGTGTTCTACAATGCCCTGGGGCACCACGACGACGTGTTCAATATCCCTGAAGCCTGGAACTCATGAAGCGGGGCATCCTTTGGGCGGCGGAAGGCAAGCGTATTGCGGTAGAGAAGGGCCTTTCGGTAAGCGACTGGACCAGCGATAAAAAGATGTTTTAATTTTATTCAGGAGCAGTATTATGAGCGTACAGAGAATCGGAATTGTAGGCTGCGGAAACATAAGCGGCATTTATCTCAAGAACCTTAACGGCATGTTCGGCAAGCGGGTAAAAGTAACGGCCCTTACGGACCTTATTCCTGAGAGGGCGGAAAAAGCCAGTTCAGAATATAACATCCCGTATATTAAAAAGACCGAGGACCTGATTAACAGTCCCGATGTGGATATTATCCTCAATATTACCGAGCCCTATAACCACTACGGGGTTTCCCTGGCGGCGGTAAAGGCAGGCAAGCATATCTACACCGAAAAGCCCGTCTGCGCCATGCGGGACGAGGCCCGGGAGGTGCTCAAAATCGCGGCGGAGAAAAAGCTGCGGGTTGGCAACGCGCCGGACACCTTCCTGGGAGCCGGAATCCAGACCTGCCGCAAGCTCATGGATGACGGCTGGATAGGCCAGCCTGTGGCGGCGGTGGCCTTTATGGTAGGCCGGGGGCACGAGAATTGGCATCCAGGCCCGGAATTCTATTACAAGAAAGGCGGCGGCCCTATGTTCGACATGGGCCCATATTACCTCACTGCCCTGGTAAACCTTATCGGCCCTGTGGCGCGGGTATCCGGCTCCGCACGGAAAACCTTTGAGACCAGGACCATTACCAGCGAGCCCCTGAACGGCAAAGTCATTACCGTGGATGTTCCTACCCATATCGCGGGGGTTATAGATTTTGCCAACGGCGCTGTAGGCACTATTATTACCAGCTTCGACGTGTACTCCCACACCCTGCCCTGTATCGAAATTTACGGCAGTGACGGCACCCTGCGTGTCCCGGACCCCAACACCTTCGGCGGCCCTGTGTTTGTCAAACGCTTCAGGGAAGAACAGTGGTCGGAAATTCCCCTCCTCAGGGACTACCCCGGCAACAGCCGGGGCCTGGGGCTTACCGACATGGCCGAGGCAATCGCTCAAGGGAGGCCCCACAGGGCTTCGGGCGAGCTGGCCTACCATGTACTGGATGTGATGCATGGTTTCCACGACGCATCGGCTTCGGGAATGTACTACGAACTGAAGAGCAACTGCCCAAGGCCTGAACCGCTGGTTACTCTTTAATCGCCCCTACCATAATGCCTTTGACAAAGTGCCTGGAAAAAAAGGGGTAGAGGCACATAACCGGCAAGGTGGCTACGATGATAACAGCGTACTTGAGCTGCATGGCGTAGGCTACCCGTTCAAAAGCGTCCTCCATTCCCGCCAGGGCTTCGGGCGTGTTAAGAAGCAGTACGCTTCTCAGGTAAAGCTGGAGGGGCTGGAGCAGTTCATTCGGCACATAGATCATGGCCTTGAACCACATGTTCCAGTGCCCTACGGCGTAGAACAAGGTCATCACCGCCAGTATGGCCCCGGAAAGAGGCATAACAATCCTCATGAAAATCCAGATATCATTAGCGCCGTCGATTTTGGCGCTTTCAATAAGTTCATCAGGAATAGTGGTCATAAAAAAGTTCCTGGCGATGATAAGGTTCCAGGCGGATACCGCCCCTGGAAGGAGTATGGCCCAGCGGGTGTTGTAGAGCCCCAGCCTGGTGATGAGGATGAAATTGGGAATCATACCTCCTGAGAACATCATCGTCAGGGTAATGAACACCATAAGGGGCTTTCGTAAAAAGAAACGCTGCTGGGCAACGCTGTAGGCGCAGGTCAGGGTAAGGACCAAATTAATAACAGTACCGAAAGAGGTATAGAAAATAGTGTTAAGGTACGATCGCCAGACCTGGGGGTTTTCAAAAACCAGGCCGTAGCTTTTTACTGCAAATCCTTTTGGGAAGAGCAAAACATCCCGGTTCAGCACAGCGTCTACCGAGGAGATGGACATAGAGAGAATGTAGATCATGGGATAGATAGTAACAACAAGCAGGAGAATAAGTACAAAAATAATCACGCTGTGCATAAAAAAAGAACCGTCAAATTGTACCGCCCTTTGCAGCTTCATAGGTTCTCCGTTAAAACAGCCCGATGCCGGTTCTGCGCCGGGAAAGCTGGTTAACCAGGAGCAGAAGCACGAGATTAATAACCGAATTAAAGAGATCCACCGCGCCGGCATATGAGAATTCCATATCAACAATGCCGCGCCGGTACACATAAGTGGAAATCACGTCGGCAACAGAATAAGTTGAAGGGTTATACATAAGGATGATTTTTTCAAACCCCACATTCATGATCTTCCCGAGGTGCAGAATAAGGAGGGTAACAGTGGCAGGCATGATGCCTGGCAGGGTAACGTGGATCATTTGCCGGAACCGGGAACAGCCGTCGATGCGGGCGGCCTCGTAAAGCTGCGGACTTATGCCCGCGATGGCCGCGATGTAGATGATGGAATTCCAGCCGAATTCCTGCCATATTCCGGAAACCACATAAACCGTTCTGAACCACGCGGGATCTTCCAGAAAACCGATAGGGCCAAGGCCCACAATATCCCGCAGCCGGTTCAGGACCCCGTCTACGGGGGAGAGAAAATTCTGGAGTATCCCCACTACCACCACTAGGGAGATAAAATGGGGCATGAAGCTGATAGCCTGCACCGTGCGCCTGAAAGGGCCGTCCTTCACTTCGCTGAGCATAAGGGCGAAGATGATAGGCACCGGGAAAGCGAAGATCAGCATGTAGAAGCTTAGAAGAAAGGTGTTGGTAAGCAGGCGCGAGAAAAAGATGGAAGAAAAAAATTCCTTAAACCAGCGCAGGCCGACGAAAGGGCTTTCAAGAAGCCCCGCGCCGGGCCTGAAATTCTGGAAAGCTATGACCGTCCCCGCCATAGGCAGGTAGTGGAACACGAAAAAATAAAGCACTGTCGGCAGGACCAGGACCAGAAGCAGCCCGTCCCGCCTGAGGAGTTTAAAAAAAGTGTTTTTTTGCCGGATCATAGCTTTCTTCTGCCGGTAAATCCCTACTGCGTTTTACCCATGTACCGGTCGTACTGGGCCTGTCTGATGGCGATAGCCCGGTCTATCCCCAGGCTCTTTATCTGGCTGATGTACTGATCGAACTGGGAAAGGTTCTTCCTGCCGGTAATGAAATCCAGGATGTATTCATCCCGCAGGGTGTTGATGTCGGCCATGATGGACCTCAGTGCGTTGGTCTCTTCGTCTGTGGCCATAATGACCGGGAAGGGCGGTATGTAGTACTGGGAAGCCCTCCTGCCTGCGGCGACCTCGTCAGGATAGATAAGGAAGCGCTGTTCGATCATTTCAGGTTTAAGGACCCGGGGGAAGGCGCCGGTATTCATGCCGTGGATTTCCATGCCCAGGCCAGAACCGCGCTCGTGTTTAAGGACCGTGTCGTTCAACTGGGGCTTACCGTCAACATAATCGAACGTAAGGCCCTCGATGCCGAAGTTCGCCATGAGTATCTGGCCTTCTTCGGAAGCGTACATATAGTCAAGCCATTTGATGGCCGTCACCGGGTCCTTGCAGTCCCTGGTAATGGCGAAATAGGTTGCTTCAGTAGGGGTTTCCCTGATGAGGAAACGGTCGCCCCTGGGTCCCAGGGGGGGGGGGGTATTCTCCCAATGGGCGCCGGGGAAGTTTTGCTGCATGCGCTGGTTCCACTGGGGATGTATCATAGAAAAATTACCCCCGCTGGCGCCCACGATGTCGCCGATAACCTTGGCAGTGTATTGTTCGGAATTCTGGGTGGCGAATTCAGGATCGATGAGCCCTTCGGTCCACCATTTGTTTATTTCCGTAAGGTAGTCCTTAAGGCGCGGATCTATCCAGTCGTAAACAACCTTGCCCGAAGCGTCGGCGTACCAGCCTTCCTGGGAATAGAGGTGGAGGCCCCAGGCCGTGGCAAACCAGTGAATCCCTGAACCGGAAATGGAAGTGGTCTTGGCCTGGCTTAGAGGTATTTCGTCGGCCTTTCCGTTCCCGTTGGGGTCCTGAGTCTTGAAGGTCTTGAGCATGGCGTTCCAGTCATTGACGGTCTCAGGCTCTTTGAGGCCCAGTTTTGCGAGCCAGTCCTTGCGTATGCTGAAGGAAGGGAAGTTGACGTTTGAACGGGCGTCTACAATGGCGGCAAGAACGTAAATTTTGCCGTCCGGCGCGGTAAGGGTTCTGCGTACTTCGGGGCGTTTTTCAAAAAGCGCGGTGATGTTTGGCCCGTTCTGATCGATAAGGTCGTTCAGCGGGATGATAAGGCCGTTGACTGCGAACTGCAAAGGGTTCCCTGAAGGGAGACGCACGATATCGGGCAGGTTCACGCCCGCCGCAAGGCGCACGCTGATAACGCTGTTGTAGTCCGCCGATGGGGCAAGCTCGAATTCAATCTCCACCCCGGTGCGCTTTTCCAACTCCGCCCATACGGGCAGCTTGTTTTTGTAGCTGTAGTTAGGGTCCGTGTTTTCCGTAGTGGCGAAGACCAGTTTTTTTAAGGTCCCGGCGGTATTTGCCGCGGCGGTTCCCGTCCCGGCGTCTTTGGGCTTACAGCCCGCGAAGAAAACCGCCGCCGCCAAAATGATCAGCAACAGTTTTACCTTTGTAAATTCTTTCATGATTACTCCTCTTGTTGAAAGATTTATTTATAGCGTTTTTCACATATAAAAATTAGAAAACGCTTGTTACCTAAATTTTTCTGCCCTCCAATAACTGAGGGGCAAGCCATTCACTTGCGAAGGGATCGCCGTGGGCCTTTAGGTCCCCGTAAAGCAGAGCGCGGAAGTCTTTGACTTTTTCCCCGTAAGAAGGGGCATAAATCAGATTACGACATTCACCGGGATCGTTTTCCGCATCATAAAATTCATCAATATCTGTGAGATTCCACACGTACTTGTACCGGCCGTCGGTGATCATCCGGGTATTAAAAAACCCGAACTGCTGGCCGTTGGAAGAAGATGTTATGTAGGAACGGGACTTTTCCTCCGAAAGGGGCATCCCCCCCCCAAAGGGGAGAGGGACCCCATGAGTGCCAGGCAGCGCCGGAAGCCCCATGAGACTGCAAATACTGAGGGGCAGGTCCAGGCAGTTTGAAACCAGGGCGTTTGAAACATGAGGATTGAAATGGGAACCGCTTAACACCAGCGGAACCCGCACAATATCGTCATACATGGAATTATGCTTGTCGAACATGCGGTGATTCCCACACATGTCGCCGTGATCCGATGTAAGGACAATAAGGGTCTCCTCAAGAGCGCCTGCTTCCTCAAGGGCCCGTATGATAATCCCGATGGCGTCATCCAGTTGGGACACCACCCCGCAGTAGCGGGCTACCTGGCCGGCCATCTCGGACCAGCTTGTGTTTTCAAGGCCCCAGTTCAAGGTTTGTTGTTTATGGGTATAGGGTTTGTTTTCTTTTTGGTCGTCATAACCCGGCCAGGGCGGGATATCCCCTGGCTGGTACATCTGCGAAAAAGGGGCGCTGGGCCTGCAGGGGAGATGGGGCGTCCCGAAATCGGCCCATAAAAAAAAGCCCTGCCCCTTTTCGCTGCGGATAAATTCCGTGGCTTTCCGGGCGTAAAAATGGGTGTCCGTACCGGCCAGGGGCAGGGGGCTCTCGCAGCCCATCCAGCCGCCTTCGTAACGGGGTTCAGGAAAGTGTTCCTTTTGGTACGCTGCGTATTCCGCCTTCCCATGGTACACGGAAAATCCGAAGTCCCCAGGTTTTGAACCCTTTGCGACGTCCCATTTACCGATAAAACAGCCGGTACGGCCGCTCTCAGCCAGACGTTCTGTAAAAGTGGCTTCAGGTTTGAAGTCCGGGGTGTGAAAAAAACCGTGGTTCCAGAAGGACCCGAAAGAATCGGGGTGCCTTCCGCACAAAAGAGACTGCCTTGCAGGGGCGCATACCGGCAGGGGGGTATAAGCCCTGGAGTATGCGATGCCCCTGGAGGCAAGCCGGTCAATACAAGGCGTTTTCGCCATGCCCCGGCGGTTTAATGCGTAACCCGGGGCATCGTGGCGAAGTTGATCCGCAAGCAGAAAAACCAGATTCCTGTACTGGCCGGCCATAATAGTTCCTTACCAGACGTACTTGACATCGCCATGGAGGGGCGGAAGCGCTTCGGGGATGACCAGGGCGCCGCCTTCCTCGTAAGACCGCATAGCGGCGAAGGTATAGCTCAACGTTGCCAGGGCGTCGCGGCCCGATGCGCGGACATGCTCCAGCGGGACCTTGTTGGTCAGATCTTCAAGCCAGGCATGGATGCGGGATGGGAACGTAGCGCCGAAATCGGTGATCCCTGTGTCGTACACTTCGGGTTTGGGGCTTGCCATACCGGGGTTTTCCACCTTGTCAATGTCCCAGTAATGAAGTTTTTCCACTGCGTTTTCGATACAGAACGTGCCTTTAGTACCTGCGTGTTCGTAACTCCACCAGCCGCCAAGACCGAACATAGCATCCCCCCGCTGGGAGAGGAGGTAGCCGATGCCGCCGTTGGCAAAACGGACGTGGATGCCGTTGATAGAAAGCATGGGGTCATTGGCGGTGCGGCGCACCCCGGGACGGTCCATAAAGGCCTGGACTTGCATAATATCGCCGCAGAAATGGCGCATCACCGAGAAGGGATGGGCGCAGAAGGCCTTGACGTGGGAGTAAGGGGTCTGCCACCTGGGGGTGCCGGGACCGCCGTATTTTTTCTCGCTGCCGTTGAAACCTACCTTGTGGATACAGTAGACCAATTCGCCGATCTTCTTGTCCTTAATAAGCTCGTCAGCCCGTTCGGCGGTCTTGGTAAAGTAATGGTTGAGGTTACAGCCAAGGTAGAGTTTTTTCTGCGCAGCGAAGCGCACCAGTTCCTGGGCGTCCCGAAGATCCGCGCAGATAGGTTTTTCTACCAGCACGTTTTTCCCGGCTTCCAGAGCCTGCATGGCAGGCTCAAAGTGCATGGACCCGTTGTCGTACCCTGAAGTAGTCACACTGACGGCTTCAATCTCCGGGTGCGCGGCGAACATATCCTTAATGGATTTGTACCAGGGTACGCCAACGGCGCCGCCCAGTTTTTGCGCCTTTTCAGGAACAATGTCGCACACAGCAATAAGCTGGGCGAGGCCGTCGTTTTTGTAACAGTTGGCATGGGTGGTCCCGATGCCGCCGCATCCGATAATAGCAACTTTCAAACTCATTTGTTTTTCCTCCGAAAAAAATTTAGATTCTGATTATAATACCGGCGCCGAACTGGCGGCGGTTTTAACCTGGTGTTTGAATTCCCTGGGGGTCATTTTAAACAGGACTTTGAATTCCCGTGAAAAATAATTGATGCTCCTGAACCCCGATTCCGCATAAACTTTCGATACCGGCTGCTGCTTGCGCAACAATTCCAGGGCCCTGGCGAAACGCCTCCGTCTCAGGTATTCCGTAGGGGTAATCCCCATGATTTGCCGGAACTGCCGGGTCAGATGATCCGGCCCTATGCCCAGTTCCAGGGCCAGCCCCCTGACTGTTAGATCTTCGTTGAAGTGTTCTTCGATACGTTCCACCACCTTGAGCGTATAGCCCAGATAAGGATTTTTACTGCTCTGCCTTGGAAGCCTGGTGTGCGTTACCCTGGACAGGATGACCATCGTGTTGGTAAGGAGGGCCTTGCTCCGCAGTTCCCAGCCTACCTGTTTCTGTTCCCGCTCCCTTCTGAGGGATTCGATGATGCGCTTCATTTCTTCCCGGTCCTGGAGATCCAGATGGCCTACAAGGGGGGCCTGCATCGTTCCGTTGAAAAAACCGTCCATCCCCGGAAGGGCTTTGATCTCCTCTATTACGCCCGAGAACAGTTCCGGCATGAACAGGATATTCACGATAGGAATGTTCCGTTTACACCAGTAATGGTGCTCCATACCGGGACTTATAGCTAAAAGATCCCCTCCCATAAGGAGTTCCGCAGTATCGCCGGAAAAATGCAGGCAAAAACCTTCCTCGACATACACAAATTCAAAAAATTCATGGCTATGCCCGTTAAGGGTACCCTGGAGGAGTTCCCGGATGTGGATGGGACACCCGGAATCATCCCCCAGTGAAGCCCAGGAGATGCGTTTCACTCCTCTACCTCGTCTACGGACACGACATTTCCGCCTTTTTTAAGGGAAGCTATAGCCGCGTGGATGATCCGCTGAGCTGCGAGGCCGGCTTCGCCGGAACCGTCAATGTCTTCAGGCTTATCGCCCCTGGCGACTTGTTCCACGAAACAGCCGATACGGTCCCTGAAAGTATCGTCGAAACTTTCAACCCCCCCGAAAACCGGGTTGGTGTACTGCCGCTTTTCAGGGTTTCCTGCAGGGTACAGAGTCGTTTCGCGCCACATGTCCTCAAACACCAGGCGTCCTTTGCGTCCCGCCACTTCGCAGCGTTCCATTGGGTGCCCCCGGGCAATGTCGTAACTCGATGTAAGATGCCCCACAGCGCCGCACTTGAACTTCATGTTTATTGAGGCTGTGGAATAGATATTCCTGCCCGAAGCCGTCATGGCGAAACAAGCGACTTCCTCCACGTCTCCCATGAAGTAGCGCATAATATCTACGCTATGGGGGTTCAGGGCCTTGAGGTGGTAGTAAGGGGATTCCAGGGCCTCGGACCTTCCGATCCACAGGGCCATATTACAGAAAAGGAGCTCGCCGATAAGGTCCGCGTCCTGCCAGCCTTTGGCGACCCTAGCCGCCGGGGTGAACCGGTGGTTCAGGTCGATGCCGTAGCAAACTCCCATTTCTTTGGCAGTTTTGACCATTTCGGCGCCGTGGACAATGCTGTTGGAAATGGGTTTTTCGCCCAGCACATGGCAGCCTGCCCGCAGCGCCTGAATGGTAGGTTCGTAATGATCCGAAGAGTATTCGAAACCCCCGGTGGCTACTGATACAATATCCGGCTTGATTTCCGCAAGCATGACCTTCGCATCAGTGTACCACTTCACGCCATGACGTTTCCCGCTTTCCTCTGCGATAGCAGGGACCCTGTCGCAGACTGCGGCAAGCTCACAGTCCTTCCGTTCCTGGTAAACCTTCGCGTGAAGGTTCCCGATATGGCCCATGCCGATAACGCATATTTTGAGCATGTTATTTCTGGACTTTCTTCAACGATGCCTGGAGTTTTTGGGCGGCCTTGGTGTCGCCGATGTGCATGGTGTTGTATGCCTCATCGGAACTCTCGAAGGGGCCCCGGTCTTCAAAACCGTGCCAGTGGACATTGGTGGCAATAGGCGCTGTACGTCCGGTTTCCTTTTCCCGCTTCTTGATCCACTTGTCCATGCGATCTGAAAGGGTTTTGACCAGTTCAGGTTCTTTCGGGGCGATGTTGTTGTTTTCTCCGGGATCTTTGATGAGATCGTAGAGTTCCACAGGTTCCCTGTAGTGGAAGTCCGGTTCCAGGGCTCTGATGAGCTTATACTGAGGGGTGCGCCAGCCGTGCTTGCGTTCCCAGGTACACTCGGTGATGTAGAATTCAGGCTCCTGTTTGAGTTCCCCCCCGGTCATGCGCGGGAAGAGGCTCCTGCCGTCCATGGGGATGGCCTTCCTGTTGATGCCCATGATGTCCAGCACCGTAGGAAGCACATCTTTGAGGGTAACGATGTCGTTGAACCTGGTCCCTGCGGGGATCCTGCCGGGGTAGATAAAGGCCAGGGGAACCGAGAGGGTGCATTCGTACAGGCCGTGGTGATCGTACCAGCACTCGTGTTCGTTCAGGGTTTCGCCGTGGTCGGACGTAAAAACCACCAGGGTTTCTTCGGCAATGCCCAGATCCTGGAGTTCCTTGATGAGCACCGCGATACAGGCGTCCATATAGGCGACTTCGCCGTCGTACTGGGCGTTGATGTATTCGGCGTCGGTACATCCGGGCGGAAACCAAGAGTAGAAGTAATCGCGGAAGGGCTTGAAGGCATAGGTTCTTTCTAAGGACTTGTTCTTTTTATCAAATTCATCGCCTGAGTAGAAAATGCGTTCGTAAGGTCCAGGGGGAAGATAGGGCGAATGGGGATCCATGTGCCGCAGGAAGAGGAGGAAAGGTTGGTCCTCGCCGGCCAGGCGCTTGAGTTCAGGGACCGTCACGGCGTTGAGGTTTTCAGCCTTATGCGACCGGCCCTCTTCCCAGGAACCCCAGCCGGAAAAGTCGATATACTTGTCAAAGCCCCTGCTGGCGGGGTTTCCGGTAAAGCCCACGCAGGTGGTGGTATAGCCGTTTTCCCTGAGAATCTCCGGCAGGGTTTTGACTCCGGGCGCGTAGCTTCCCTTGTGGCGGAGCGCCACAATATCGGTACCGAAACAATCCTGTCCGGAAAGCATGTTGGCGTACCCCGATGTGGTGGGAATAGAAGCGCTGAAACAGGAATTCCATACAGCCCCGTTCAGAGCGTACTTGTCCAAATGGGCGGTGGTGAGCCGGGGATAACCATAGAGGCTCATCCGGTCCCGTCTGAGGCTGTCGATGCCTACAAAGAGCAAATTAGGTTTCTTTTTCATCTGATTCTCCTTTTTGGGACCTACCGGGCGCCCAGGCTTTTAAGGCAGGCTTTCATATAACCCGCACTTTCTGCAGCAATACTGACGGCCTGCTCCATGGACTGGGAAGGCCCGATTACTTCAAGGCATACAGGGCCGGCGTAGTTCGCTTCGGCCAGGACTTTGAAATAACCGTAAAGATCGATGTCCCCTCTACCGCAGATCTGCAGCAGAGGTTCCCCCGGAGAAGGGCCGGTGCCCTTGCAGTCCCTGATGTGGACGTGCCTGACCCGCTTTACTACCGCTTTGAGGCTGTCTTTGGGGATTTCCCCGGCCCTGTGGATGTGGCTGGGGTCCATGTCGATGCCGAAGGAACCGGCCTTGATTTCATCCATAGCTTTGAGGGTAGTAGGGGTGTTGTAGATAGCAGCCCCTACATGGGCCTTGACGCAAAGGGTAACGCCCTGCTTGCCGGCCAGTTCCGCCTGGGCGCTGAGGACGGCGAGGGATTCCCTGAGGGCAGCCTCGTCACCGGACTTGCCGCCGGGACCGACGTTGACCACAGGAATTCCCAGTCCCTTCGCCGCGGCGAATGCCTTGGCCAGCCTGCCGGGATCCAGGGAAGCCACCTCCATGGAAAGGAGGGCCAGGTTGTACTGCCTGCTGAGGGCCAGAATTGCCTCTTTCTGGGCTTCCCATCCGTCCAGGACGAGGTGTTCGCACATACCGGCGATGGCAGAAAGTTCAACTCCGTCATAACCGGCCCGGGAGATCGCTCCAAAGGTTTCCTGGAGCGAAAAATCTTTAAATAAGACGGTATTTATACCAATTTTCATGTATTTCCTCCACAAATACTATATCCCACCGGGCCGGGATTGTACCATAGAGATAATCAAAAAGGAAATACGAAAATATCGGATTTATGCAAATTCCTGCACTCTGAGAACCGTCTCAGGCGCCGTCTTTTACTATCTCGATTTTAATACCTTCGTTCTGATCCGGCTCTTCCTTGGGAGGGACGATCACCTTGAGAATGCCGTTTTTGTAGACCGCTTTCACCTTTTCCTGTGCGTATTTGTCCAGAGGCACGAAATACTTCTGCTTTTCGATGTCCTTCATCTTGAGCCGGCGTTTGAAGTAGCGGACTTCCTCCTGGGGGAGATCGTCCCCGGCGCCGTCTTTAGGCAGACTGACGGAAAAAACCATGTAATCTCCCTGGAAAGAAAGGCTGATGTCCTTTTCGTCAAATCCGGCTAAGGCGAATTCAAAGATCATGCTTCTGTCGCCTGTCATGAAAACATTCATAGGCGGATAGGAATAGTTGGGGTAATAATCGGTGTTTTCGTCGAAAGACCACCGGTCCCCTCCTGATTGGCCGAAACGGTCAAAATTCCTGGTGAAATTGTCATGAAAATCCCGGGTAGCTTCAAAAATCTCATCAAAAATCGAGCCCAGATCCATGTAGCCTTTGGAACCTTTCATAGGATGCTCCTTCGCGCCCTGTAGGGACGCATGCGCCGGCCTTCCGGCCCGGCAAAATATGAACCCTCAAATGAGCGGTTCAAGGGACCCCGCTTTCGGAAGATCCTTTCGTAAACTATAACCGGTTTTTTGTTATTACACAATAGGACAGGGACAAACCTGTAGGGCAAAAGCATTTACTTTCAAATCCATTAGAAACAAGCGGAATTGAAGATGTTTTAACCGCAAAGGCCCATATTCCGTTTGTCTTCCTCGGTTAGGTCAGGATGATACCGCAGATAGATGTTAATGAAGTCCCGGAAGGCCTTTGCCGCATTTTTTAAGCTCTTCCCCGGTTAATACCGGGCAGTCCGAAAAACCAGTGTTATTAAAAACCTTTACCCCGGCTATCCCTTCAGGGGATAAAGTTTTGCGCCACTCATAGTACGTCAGCGCCTGGTTCCAGGACCCGGACAACTACCGGAAGGCTTTTCGCGGGAAAGCGCCTGCGGAAAAGCAGAAACCCCAGGCCGAAGGCCAGCATGAGGAGCGCCCCTCCGAAGGCCCTGGCGGGATCACCCGCAGCAGGGAAGCAGGCGGCGGTAAGGAAAAACCCCGCTATAAAGCCTGAAAACGGGATTGCCAGGGCCGGTATACTTTCCGATACAACGGAAGCACGGGATAATTCAGTTTCCACCTGCTGGCCTGGTTTTAGGGGCAGTTTGAAGGGATTTTTGGCAGTAATAAGACCCTGGCGCTGTTTACATTCCCGGTTCATACAGCCGAAACAAGTTTCGGGACCCAGTTTATCCTGCCTAAGCGTTACACGGCCTCCTGTTACAGCGGCGACCGTTCCGGTTTCAATCATCTCCTGTTTCCTCCGTACCCTGGGGCGGTTCCGGGACCGGGCGGCGGATCCGCTCTATACTGCGGGCCTTGCCGTCGTCCCCAAGATCGAGCAGCACACCCTGGAGCTCAGGCCTTGCCCAGGCGTCCCGGGTCCAGTCGGGAATCCCCGAAAGGTATTCCTTGATCTGCGAAGAAGGATCGCTGCCCCATGGGGAATCAAAGCTGCCGGTACGGCCCGCGTCGGTAATAACCGCCGTCCCTCCCGGGAGTATGCGCTGGTCGGCAGTTTGCACCCGGCAGTGGGAACCGATAACCGCCGAACAGCCCCCGTCGGCCATAGCGAAGAACGTGTGTTTTTCCCCTGTCGTCTGGGCGTGGAAATCAATAATGACAAAAGGCGTTTCCTGCCGGAGCCGTTCCAGCAGAGCAGGGAGCCCCGAAAAGGGATTGTTGCTGTGGAGCTTGGTAAAACCGCTCTGGCCCAGGAGCACTGCCAGGGCAATTTTGGAACCCGCTGCCTTGAAAACCCTGCTGCCAAAACCAGGAGCCTCGATATTGAGATTATCCGGCCTGAGCACATAGGGGATTTTCCCGAAGTTTTCAGTGAGATCCTTCTTGTAAAAACAACATTCCCCCAGAGTCAGCGCATGGGCGCCCAGTTTATGGATATACGCCGCATGGTTCCGGCCCAGACCCCCGCCCCCCGTGGCCCCGTCCGCGCAGACAATAACAAAATCGGGATTCAACTCTTTTTTTAGCTCCGGGAGGAGTTTTTTATAAGCGTATACCCCGGCTTTACTCACTAATTCGGCGATATAGAGGATTTTCATACTTTGCCGTTACCTGGGCGCAAAACTTCTGCCCGCATCCCTGGGAGAAAAACCAGAGAGGACACGCTCAAATTCCGCGGCGGCCCGGTAATCCTTCAGTTCCCTGCAAGCGTCACGGATGTTAAAAAGGGCGTCGTAATAAACCGGCGAAAGACTCAAGGCCTCTTCAAAGCAGTGGCGCGCCTCTTCGTAACTGCCTAAGGAAAAATAGAGAACCCCCAGGTTGTTCCAGATTTTCGGAGATCCCTCGTCCCTAGCCAGGGCGGTATGGTAGCACTGTTCCGCAGAATCGAACTGATCCGTTTCATAATAAATAAGACCCATAGAAGCCCAGGCGTCGGCAATAGAATCATCGATAAACACCGCCTTTCGGAAACTATCCAGGGCCTCCCCGTATTCACCGGTCCGCTGCAGGGCAATACCCAGATTCAGCCAAAGCAGGGGATTTTCAGGCTCCATGATAAGCGCCTTTTGAAACAGAAGGATAGCCTCCTCGGGCCTGTTAGCTTCTGTCAAGGCAATGCCGGAATCATTGAGCAACGCGGCGTTTTCCATATAACCCCCTCCATTCATACTATACAGCAAATACCGGTATAATACTATAAATTTTTTTCCTTTTGTGATAGTATAAGTATGAGAGCATTTTGTGAACAATATAGCGGATTTTACCGACATAACCTCTGAATATGAACTGTTTTCCTTCTTGTATGACAGAGTCATAAACAAAGAGATAACCGTTTTTTCCAGACTAAAAGAGTTCGCCGCTCCGGTTTTACGGAACCCCCGGACCCACCCGGTGATGATGCGCCTCTTCGATCTTATAAAGAAGCTAAATTGGGGTTTTTTTGCCGACATGTCGGCGAATACCCACAAAAGACTTTGGCGGGAACTGGTCATTCCCGACAAACAGTTCCCCGAAGCAGGGGATCTCAAGATCACCCTGCAAATTTCCAACCTTTACGTCGCAATGCTGGATATACACGGCTATACCCAGTTCTGCATGGATTCCCGGAAGAACCTCTCCATGATGCATACCCTAGACTGGGCCATCAACAACGAGATACGGGCCATTTCCACCAGATGCCAGGCCGTGAGCCAGCGCGAGCGCGGGGACGAAATGGTAGTAGTCGCCGCAAGCGCTACAGACGCCCTGACCGTTACCCTTAGCATAATCGACTATTTCGGCAAGACCAATATCGTGGACGACCCCGCCATATCCACCAGGCGCAACGGCAACGCCGAAGCCCTCCCGGTCTTCAAAATCTCCGCAGGGATCACCGGCGGGAACACCCAAAGCCCCCTTATAATCACCGAAAAGGGAAACCTCTCGGGCTTTCTCCTTAATTCAGGCGCCCGGCTCCAAACCAGAGCTAACGAACTATCCCCCAAAGAAAGCCGGGTCATGGTAGCCAAACAAGTTCACATGAACTATATAAAGGAAAATGAAAGGGATAAATGCAATCTCTTCAAGAACGGCACCATCTATTTCCTGGATACCGGCCAGATTGAATTCAAAGGCGTGATGATTCCCACCTGCGAGGCAGTATTTAAGGAAGAAGATCACTATAAAGAACAATTCAGCGAGGAGCTGATCCGGCTCCTGGGCTCCATTAGGGAGAACCTTTGGGAGCAGAGGATTTTTATGGACCTTATGGAAGTCCTCTCCAAAGCCGCCCAGATCATGCCCAAGTTTACCGTAGCCCCTTCAAAACCCGTCCAGGGCATACAGACAGTAACCAACGAATCTTTCATACAACTCTGCCGCACAGCGTCCAAGGCCTATTTTCAGGACGAAGATTATTCCGGCGCAGTGGACCTTTTGAAAACCTTTATCTCTCTTATCGAGCAGATCCCCCAGTTTGAACGGCTCATCCTGGATTACCTCAAAGGGATCACCGATAAATACGACATGCTCCTCAAGACATACCTGGAGACAATCGACCAGGAGATAGATAAGCGGGCGCCTCAGATTTTCCAGGGCAACTACCTAAAAGCCTGGAGCGCCGCTAAAAACGCCGTTACCGTCTACGAAAAACTCAAAGCCCTGGGCCGCAAAAGCCCCGAAGTCCCCAAGAAAAAGGCCCTGTGGTACAATTTGATCAAGCAGAACGCCGGCAAGATGGAGTTCGTGCTCCATTCTGGGAAGAAATAACCAGAGCCAAAAAGGGGAGATAATAACCCGCTGACAGACGCCCCTTGCCCTTGGATTCGGAATACCAGGAAAGAGGGCCGTCCTTGTATACTTTAGCTTATAGGGCTATTATCAAGGTATGGAACTTGAATATACCTATTTTCAGGCCGAAGACGGCTTTTTTGTAGGCTGGTTTGACGATTTTCCTGAAGACGTAACCCAGGGGGAGACCCTTGAGGAACTGGAAAACATGCTTGCGGATATGTACGAGTGCCTGAACCTTGCAAAGTACCACAAAAGAAAACTGATTTTGGCATGAAAAGAGCTGATTTGCTTCAACGGCTGAACCAGCAAGGGGCGATACTTGTTCGTCATGGGGCAAAACATGACGTATACAGGCAGCCGGGAACCAACAAAGAGGCGGCCGTTCCCCGCCACGATGAAATAAACGAATACACCGCCAAAGCGATACTTAAAAAGCTCTCGTAAACCGCCGGTAGCCGGCACAGTAGGCCGTAAAGACAAACGTACCGGCGCCCCTATCCTTCCGGGCCTGGAAATTCCCCTGGAGCCGGTCTTTGCCGAACAAAACAGTTGACCCCTCCGGCAATAGGGGGATATACTTAGATAGTAATCAATCTATATTAAAGGAGCAAAACCATGACCCAAGACAATCATTGCAGAAACCGCCTTATTCGTGATAAACTTAAAAGCGGTTCTCCGTTCTCCGTTCTCCGTTCTCCGTTCTCCGTTCTCCGTTCTCC
>JAISZE010000167.1 GCA_031269405.1 Treponema sp.
CCGGCGGTGGTTCCCTGATTAATCGGCAGGGATACTGCCGCAAACATTGGTTCGCCGGAGTTTCGGCAAAGCCGGAACTCTTTAATTTTTTTGTAGGAGGATTTTATGGCTGAAAATGAAAATGTGCAGGTAAAAGGACCAAAACCGATTAGTAAGACAACCAGGTTCTGGTATGGACTCGGAGACTGTGGTTTTACCATCATGTCCAATGTGGAGGCTTTTTTCTTCAACTTTTTTCTGACGAACATCGCGATGTTCGCCGCGGAAATTGCCGCAACCATTTCACTGATTACCAGCATCGTGGATACCGTGCTGTCGTGGATCTACGGCGGCATTATCAATGCCGCCAAACCGGGAAAATGGGGGCGCTACCGTTCCTGGCTAATTACGGTTCCCTGGATAGTTCCCCTTTTGTTTTCTATTGAGTTCCTAAAGATCGGCGAAGGCTTCCTGGCTTATGCGGTGATTGTGTTAGCTTACAGCGTTACCCACATCGTCTGGAACATTCCTTATGTAGCCAACGCGACCCTGGTAAGCGCCTGCGGCGGCACTCCGGAAGGCCGCGCCATGCTCGCGTCCTCCCGGGCTACCTGGAATCAGCTCGCGGGGGTCGCCTTCTCATATATCGGCCCGCCCCTTGCCCTGGTGTTTGCCGGTATTGTCGGCCAGAACTACCAATACGCGGTCCTGGCCTTCGTGCTCGGTCTGGTGATGGTATTCGGCTACTGGGTCAACTTTAAGGTAACCGAAGGCTACGAGGCCGTTGAAAGTCCCGAAGACATAGCCAAAAAGCAGAGCAAGACCAGGGCCTCCGCAAAAGACATGGTGAAGGCCCTCTTTCAAAATTCCCATCTCTGCTTCCTCATCCTGGGCGACTTCCCCAAGTGGATAATCAAGTTTGTTACCGCCGGCGCCGCGATCTACTATTTCAGATACGTGGCCCAGAATGCCGGCCTGCTGCCCCAGTATCTCCTGATTTCAAACATAGCCGCCGCCTTGGGCGGATTCGTTGCGGCCTTTCTTGCCAAAAAATTCACCTCCCGCACAACGGTGGTCATTACGTATATAGTAATGGCCGCCGCTTGCATCCTTTCGTTCCTGATGTATCAGAGTATATGGCTCGTCATAATTTTAATGTCCTTTGTTCAAATGGGATACGGCGTTTGTTACGCCTGTTCTTCCGCCCTCTACGCGGACGCCGCAGTATATTCCCAGTGGAAGCTGGGCGCGGACTCCCGGGGCTGGATCATGGGTCTCCAGAACGTCCCCCTGAAAGCCGCCGTCATTGCCCGTGCGCTCATCCTTAACGGTGCCCTCATGCTGGCCGGCTTTAACGCGGGGATCGATCCCGCCCAGGCTACGGAGTCCTTAAAGAAGGGCGTTACCGCCGCTTTCGCGCTGGTTCCCGGCTTTTTCCTTTGCGCGGGGATCTTTCTCATCCTCTTTGGGTTCAGGCTTACCCAAAAAGACATCGTGAAGTACCAGGAAGAAATCAACGCCCGTACCGGTAATTGATTTTTACGCTGTCCGTGTACAGATAACGCAAGCATTTTTATAGGAGGAAATGAATGAGTACAGTTGAGGAGTTGTTTAAAGAACGGAACGAGGTCAGATCCGATCTCCTGTCCGGGAAAAAACCGAAACGGCTTTTTATAGCCCCGAGCTTCACTATAGAAGCGGCCTGCGGCCTGGCAAACGTCAATCCGATAGAAACCCATTACAATATGGACTTATTAGAAAAGGCTCTGACAAAGGCATGTGAGACTTTTTATTCCGATGTGTTTGCCGCAAGGAGTACCCGTTTTGCCAATGTTTATCAACAGTTGGGCGCGAAGAACTGGATCGCCGGTTCCAGCGGAACGATGCAGCATCCGGAAATTGAAACCATGCACGCGGAGGACTACGACGAATTTATCGCCGCTCCCTATAAAACCATCGTGGAGAAATTCCTCCCGCGGGTCTGCACGGCCCTGGATACGGATCCGGTAACAAGGAGCCTGAAGCTGGCGGCTGCCTACGGAGCTCATAAAAACATTGTTAACACTCAAAACGGGATTGCCGGAAAATTGACGGTCCAATACGGTTATGTTCCCGGTTTTATTACCAATCCGATGATTGAGGCCCCCTTTGACTTCCTCTCGGATCAGCTCCGGGGCTTTAAGGCCATAACTATGGACATACGCCGCTGCCCGGACAAGGTAAAGGCCGCGGTGGAAGCGATCACTCCCCTCATAATCAAGATAGCCACTCCCGCCATAATGAGACCCGGATTGATCTCTATGATCCCTCTGCATTTGGGGCCCTTCATCAACAGGAAAGCCTTTGAGGAACTGTACTGGCCGACCCTTGAGCAGATGATTGTAGAGCTGGATAAGAAGGGCATCGCCTGTTCCCTCTTTGTCGAGCAGGACTGGACCAGGTACTGCGAATACCTGGAAAGGCTGCCCAAATCAACGGTCATGTTCATGGAAGCAGGCGATCCCAAACGCTTTACCGAGACCGTGGGCAAAGACCACGTGATCGGCGGCTTCTACGATCCGACTATCACCCTGGCGCGGAGTAAGGAGGAGTGTATCGACGAGGCGAAGAGGCTGCTCGACATCTGCATGAAGAGCGATCACTTCTACTTCACCTTTGATAAATACATCATGGACATAAAGAGCGTGGACGTTCCCAAACTGCAGGCCGTGCTTGAGTGGGTCCGCGAGAACGGTAAGTATTAGGAGACGGCAATGATCAATACGACAAATCCTTTCGGTAACAACGCATGGGATACGGCGGAAGCCTGCCGGCAGGGCATGGAGATCACGGGGCGAACTTTGAGAAGGGCGGCTGCTTCGGGGGAACCGCTTCCCGCGCCCACCGGGGAACCGCCCCTTCTTGGAAGCGGCAGGGCCGGCGTCCGGGGCGTCGCCATACCCGGTACGACGGAAAGGGGCGTCAATGACACCGGCAAGAGCAAAACTACAGGCCGTGCTAGGGAACGGCAAATATTAGGAGGCAGATATGATTGATACGACAAAACTTAAACAGACAGTCGGCGAACTGGACGAGGATTCGGTAAACGAAATGCTGGATCAGTTCCTTGCGTCCAACCCTTCCGGGGACGAGGCCAGGCAGGTGGTGGAAGCCTGCCAGCAGGGCATGGAGATCGTGGGGGCGAACTTTGAGAAGGGCGAATACTTTGTAGGCGACCTGATATTCGCGGGGGAGCTGCTTACCGCGTCCATCGCGAAGCTGAAGCCCCTCTTGGGAAGCGGGGGAACCGGAACCCGGGGGGTCATCGTGCTCGGCACGGTGGAAGGGGACATCCACGACATCGGCAAGAACATCTTCAAGGGCATGGCGGAAGCCGCGGGCTTCAAGGTGATGGACATCGGCATCGATCAGCCGCCGTTTGCGTTCGTGAA
>JAISZE010000168.1 GCA_031269405.1 Treponema sp.
TTCACGAACGCAAACGGCGGCTGATCGATGCCGATGTCCATCACCTTGAAGCCCGCGGCTTCCGCCATGCCCTTGAAGATGTTCTTGCCGATGTCGTGGATGTCCCCTTCCACCGTGCCAAGCACGATGACCCCCCGGGTTCCGGTTCCCCCGCTTCCCAGCAGGGGCTTCAGCTTCGCGATGGACGCGGTAAGCAGCTCCCCCGCGAATATCAGGTCGCCTACAAAGTATTCGCCCTTCTCAAAGTTCGCCCCCACGATTTCCATGCCCTGCTGGCAGGCTTCCACCACCTGCCTGGCCTCGTCCCCGGAAGGGCCGGACGCAAGGAACTGATCCAGCATTTCGTTTACCGAATCCTCGTCCAGTTCGCCGACAATCTGTTTAAGTTTTGTCGTATCAATCATCTTTTAACCTCCTCGTGTTTGCCGTTCCCTAGCACGGCCTGTAGTTTTGCTCTTGCCGGTGTCATTGACGCCCCTTTCCGCCGTACCGGGTATGACGACGCCCCGGACGCCGGCCCTGCCGCTTCCAAGAAGGGGCGGTTCCCCGGTGGGCGCGGGAAGCGGTTCCCCCGAAGCAGCCGCCCTGCTCAAAGTTCGCCCCCGCGATCTCCATGCCCTGCCGGCAGGCTTCCGCCGTATCCCGCGCGTTGTTACCGAAAGGATTTGTCGTATTGATCATTGCCGTCTCCTAATACGTACCGTTCTCGCGGACCCACTCAAGCACGGCCTGAACCTTGGAAACGTCGATGCTCTTTGTATCCATGATGGCCCTGTCAAAATTGAAAAAGTAATGATCGCTTTTTGTGCAGACATCAAGCAGCCGCTTTGCCTCGTCGATACATTCCTCCTTGCTTCTCGTTAAGGTGATGGTCGGATCGTAGAAGCCGCCGAACACATGATCCCTGCCCACGGTTTCGGTAAAGCGTTTGGGATCGCCTGCTTCTACACGTATAATCGTCGATTTAGGCAGCCTTGCCAAATATTCGCAGTATCTGGTGAAATCCTGTTCGGCAATGATTAAACAGGCGATACCCTTCTTATCCAACTCCACAATCATCTGCTCAAAGGTAGGCCAATAGAGTTCCTCAAAGGCCTTCATGTTGATGTAAGGCGCCATGTGCAGGGGGACGTGGCTGATTAACCCCGGCCTCATCACCACGGGGACAGCCATCTTTACCATCAGCGGAGTAATAACTTCCACCGCGGCCTTCACCTTGTCCGGACAGCGGCGTATATCCATAGTTATACCCTTAAAGCCCCGGAGTATATCCGCCAGGAAGTCAAAGGGAGCCTCTATCAACTGGTTGGTCGCCATCCCGGGAACATAGCCGTATCGAGTTGCCAGCTTTCCGATAATCCCGTTCTGAGCGTTAAAAATATTTTTATACGCACCGTAGGCGGTCGCCAACTTCAGGCTCCTCGTTACCGGATCGGTGTCCAGGGCACTGCAAGCTCGGGAGAGAAATTTTTCCACCATGGTTTTATAGGGGGCGGCGATAAATTCATCGTAGTCTTCCGCATACATGATTTCGATTTCCGGGTGCTGCATCGCTCCGTTGGAACCGGTGATCCAGTTCCTTGCCTTCAGAATCTGATAGACCGGGGGAAAACGGGTATTCGCTACAGCAAACACATCGGAATAAAAAGTCTCGCATACCTTTGCCAGGGCTTTTTCCAATAATCCCATATCGTAATGGGCTTCTATCAGACTGATGTTTGCCAGGCCGCATGCGGCTTCCAGGGTAAAACTTGGGACTATGAAAATCCGTTTCGGTTTTTTTCCGGCCAGGAGATCGGATCTGACCTCGTTCCGTTCCTGTTGTAATTCCAAAGCAGTACTCATAATAAGCTCCTCCTATAAGAATGTTTGCGCTGCCCATACGGATAAGCGTAAAAGAAACGATTAACTGTTACGGGCGTTGATTTCTTCCTGGTACTTCACCACTTCTTTCCGAGTAAGCCTGAAACCAAAGAGAATGAGAAGAACCCCCGCACAAAGGAAAAAGCCGGGGATCAGCGCGAAAGCTGCGGTAATGCCCTTCTTTAAGGACTCCGTAGCCTGGGCAGGATCGATCTCCGCGTTAAAGCCGGCCAGCATGAGGCTGATGTTAAGGATGACTGCCCGGGCGGCAACAGCGGTTTTCAGGGGAACATTCTGAAGACCCATAACCCAGCCACGGGAATCCGCACCCTGTTTCCACTGGGAATATACCGCGGCGTCCGCGTAGAGGGCGGAACAACAGGCGTAACAAACGCCGTATCCCAGTTGTACGACGGACATTAAAACTACGACGAGCCATATACTCTGGTACATTAGGAATGAAAGGATACAGCAGGCGGCCATTACCCCATACGTAACAATAACCGTGATGCGGGCCGTAAATTTTTTCGAAAAGAAAGCTGCGGCGAATCCGCCCAGGAAGGCGGCTATATTTGAAATAAGGAGAAATTGGGGCAGCAGGCCGGCATTTTGTGCCACGTATCTGAAATAATAGACCGCGGAGGCGCTGGTAACAAGCTTTACGATCCACTTGGGGAAGTCGCCCAGGATGAGGAAGCAGAGATGGGAATTTTGAAAGAGGGCTTTCACCATATCTTTCCCCGAAGCCCTGGTCTTGCTCTGCTTTTTGGCTATGTCTTCGGGGTTTTCGATAACTTCGTAACCTTCGGTCACCTTAAAGTTGACCCAGTAGCCGAATACATTCACAAGGCCAAGTACGAAGGCCAGTACCGTGTATTGGTAGTTTTGGCCGACAAGGCCGGCAAAAAGCAGGGCAAGGGAGGGGCCTACATACGAGAAGGTGACTGTCCCAAGCTGATTCCAGACAGTTCGGGAGGACGAAAGCGCGGCGCGGCCCTCCGGCGTACCGCCGCAGGCGCTTATCAGGGTCACGTTGGCTACATAAGGAATATTCCAGACGAAGTGGGAAGCGAAGTAACCTGCCAGGACTACCGCATAGGCCAGGAAGCCTTCGCCGATTTTCAGAAACTGAAAGGCGTATAAAAAGGGGATTAGCCAGGGAAGCGTGACCAGCCAGGAACGGTAGCGGCCCCACTTCCCCGGTTTGACGGCGTTAATAATGCCGCCGTAGACCCACGACAGCGCGGTATCCACGATACCGGCAATCAGTGAAATGATTGCGGCAATTTCCGCGGTGAACATGGCGATGTTCGTCAGAAAGAAGTTCCAGAAGTAGTTTTCCACATTGGTCACGAGGGCAACGCTCCAGTCCCCAAACCCGTACCAGAACCTTGTTTTAGCCGATATCGGCTTCGGTCCTTTTACCTGCACATTTTCATTTTCAGCCATAAAATCCTCCTACAAAAAAATTAAGGAGTTCCGGCTTTGCCGAAACTCCGGCGAACCAATGTTTGCGGCAGTATCCCTGCCGATTAATCAGGGAACCACCGCCGGCAAAATAGGCCCAAACGCGCCTTCCCCTTTCTCGCCGCCTTTGCTGTTTGCTGCCATGAGCCTTTCCACCTTTGGTATAACGTTGTCGATAGACCGCTTATCAACGAAGTAGCAAAGGAA
>JAISZE010000029.1 GCA_031269405.1 Treponema sp.
ATACAAAGGTTTTACGGCGTCCGGCCTGCGCCTGCCGTCCAGGGTGGTTTTTACGGAAGAATGTCTCATTTTCTTCCTCCTTTTTTATACGCTGCGGCTCCGCTCCGGGGGCCGGGAGAGGCTCTAAGCCGCCTCAAGGCGGCTTAGAGCCTTTTGTACTATAATATACCCCTTCCGGTTTCCCGTCAAGCGGATTTAGCGCGGCTCGGCTTTTTCCGCAAGGTCCAAAAGGCCGATGGCCCTGTAGATACCTGCGGCCCGGCGGAAGGCGGCAGCGGATTCATCGCGGTTCCCTGTCTTCAAATAAACCTCCCCCAGGGCCTGCCAGCTTGAGGCCAGCCCGAAGCCGTTTTCCGCAAGGCGGTCAAAGCGTATCGCGTTTCTCAGGGCCTCCACTGCGGCGTCGTAGCGTCCCGAAACTGAACGGATGGACCCGATGAAGTACCAGTCGTATGCGGCTTCTTCCAAGTAGCGGTTTTCTTCGTGTATATCCAGGGCCCGGAGGATCGAGTTTTCCGCTTCCGTATAAAGGCCTAGTTCCTTTTCGGCCATGCCCGTAACAAGCCAGCCCGCGGCGCGGCTCAATTCGTCGGATTTAATGGAAGCGATTTCTTGGTTCACCTGGGCCCTGATTTCCTCCAGCGCGCCGGCTTCCCCGGAACCCCCGGCTGTAAAGAGCACCAGGCGGCCCCGGGCGGCGTAAATCCGGGCCTGGGCGGCGAAGTCTCGTTCCCCGGCAGTCTCAGCTTCCAGACGGGCGTCTTCCCAGTCTGCAAAGGCTTCATCGTGGCGGCCTAGGGCGAAAAGTATGTTTCCCCGGGTAATGGCGGTCTTGATGAGAAGCGGCGGATCGTCAACAGCCACGGCGGTGTTCCGGGCGTCTTCCAGGATGAGCAGGGCGTCGCTGTAACGTCCCTGGTTCGCGGTCCTGTTGGCCAAATCCAACTGGCTTGAAGCCATGTTCCGGCTGGTCAACACCTCCAGCGGCTTTTTAGGCGCCGAAGAACACGCCCCGGCGAGAACCCCTGTTAGAGCTAAAACAATCTGAAACCCTCTCCTGACTCCGGCTTTCACTCTTTCGCCCCCTGTTTATTCCTTGGCGCCTTAAAACTGAACATCCCTCGGACTCGTGCCGGAGGACTGGACCTCCACCCTTTCAGGGATGCCTTTCCTGAGCAGGGGGTTGTTGGTAAGGGCAACAAGGACATCTTCGGCGGTTTTAAGGGTTACCCTCAGATCCGTTATGACCCCCGCAAGCTGGGGAAGCTGACCGGGTATAAACGCGGTGGTACGGTCCAGGTTATCCAGTATCCCTGCAATTGAATCCAGGGAATCCGCAAGATCGTTATAAATCGTTCCCTTGTTGTCCAAAGTTGAATAGACTAGGCCCTCGGGATCGACTAATTTGCCGGAAAGCGTATTTATATCCGCGAGGATAGGATTGATCCTGGCGAGTTCGCCGTCCAGCATATCCTTGAGATCGCCGATGTACCCCAGAAGCGTATCCACATCAGCAAGCAGGGCCCCGGCGGTCTTGTTTACCGTATCCGGAAGGGTTTCGACTCCCGCCATGGTCCTGTCCACCCGCTGCACGATGCGGCCGATTTCGGTAGCGTCAGTGCCCACCAGGAGGGCTTCATTCACAGCGAAAAGGGTCCTGTTAGCGGCGTCCAGAATCGAGCTGGCCCTGTTGAGCAGGAGGGAGATGGAATCGTCATGCCTGGGTTCATCGGCCAGGCCCTGGATAATGAACTGGCGGCCTTCAAGGGAATTTACCGCAGGAATGTAGTCGTTGTTTTCCAGAAGTTCCTCCCCTTTTCCCGCGTGAAAGAGGAACTGGTTTCCCAGGCCCACAGGACTCACCATAATCTCCACCATAGAGCCCTTCTTTACCCTGTCCAGGTATTCCTCGTAAATAAAGAAAACGACTTCCACCTGGTCATTATCAGTAAGGCGGTAGGATTTTATATTGCCGATAGTGAAACCCCGGTAGAGTACCGCCATATTGGAACTTAAGCCTGCGGCAGAGGAAAATTCGGTGTGGAACGAAAAGTCTTTCGAAAACCAGCGTTGGGACTTGCCAAGCATGATAATAACAAAAACCAGGGAAACAAGCGCCAGGATGATAAAGACGCCCACAATCTGATCGGCAAAGCGGATTCTGAATTTCATGACGCGATTCCCCTTTCCACATACCGGGCCAGATCCTCATCTTCTTCCAGCTGCTCCCGGGTAAGTTTGAGGAAAAACTGCCCTCCCAGGATCATCAGCACATAATCCGCCAGATTTTTGACTATCCGGAAATCGTGGCTGACCAGAATCACCGTATTCCGCTCCTTTTGCTGCCGCTGCACAAGCTGGATAAGCCGCTGCGCCGCAGAATCGTCCAGGGATTCCGTCCACTCGTCAAGGAACAGAAGCCTTGGCCGGCACATCATAGCCCGTGCAAAGGCGATAAGTTTCTGCTCCCCCATAGAGAGCATTGCGGGCCTGATGGAAAGATCCCGCTTGTACCCCACGTCCCTAAGCACCGCCTGGATCCGGTTTTCCCGTTCCCCGGGGGCCATCTGCGGAAAATGAATCCTCAAAGGCAGCTCCAGGCACTGGAAAAGGTTCTGGTTTGCCCACAGCGCGGAATCCTGGAAAACCATGGAACCTTCCCTGCGGAAATCCAGGTTCTCCTGGCGGTTCATGGTGGAAATGTCCTTCCCCCGGAAACTCACCGCCCCTTCGGTAGGGACCAGAAGCCCGGCGGTCAGTTTTAAAATCGTGCTTTTACCGCTTCCCGAAGGCCCCACGAGGGCGGTCGTCTTCCCTTCCTCGAACTGATGGGAAAAACCGCGCACCACCAGCCGGTTCTGGGCGACAAAAGACACATTTTTCAACTCTAGAATAACCGCCATCCTGATATGCCTAAATCAAAACCAGTATATAATACAAGGCAGAAAGGATGATATCAACCAGGATGCACCATCCGAAAGAATCCCCTACTGCCCTGAGCCCCGCGATGGGTACTTCCGTGCTGGACCGCTCCACCGAAAGCCCCCTGGTCATGGCGGTTACGGAGATCAGCATCCCAAAGCCTATGCTTTTAATGATAGAAACAGCCAGATCCGGCACCGTAAGATCCTCCAGAAGATTCCCGAAATACGCCGAAGCGGGCATGGGGTTAAAAATCTGCGCTACTGCGAAAGAACCCGCAAGGCCGAAAACAGAGAAAAAAATGTTCAGCATAAAAAGAGAGATAGTTACCCCTAAAAAGCGGGGCACTGCCAGATACTCTATCGGGTCAACGCCTACAGATATATAGGCTTCCACTTCGTGGGAGATTACCATCCCCGCCATTTCGGTGGCAATGGCGGTAGCGGACCGGGCGATGATGATGAATGCCGTAAGGAGGGGGCCCAGTTCCCGGGTAATTATGGTGATAAGCAGGGGGTAGATGTACTGCTCCTGGGAAAAGCGGGTCAGAAAGGGTATGCCGATAGCATTAACCGCCGCCCCGATGCCCAGGGCAAGAAGCGTGGAGATCCCCAGGGCTTCGACGAAGGTAAAGAGGATCTGCATGATAAGAACCTTGTAGGCTGCCTGCCCGCGGTGTATAAAATGGCCGACGCCTTTGAGGATCTGCACAAAGAACCCAAGGTTATAAAGAAACGACTTTACTACAGCGCCCATTGCCTGTGTGCCCCACTCCCATTCTAACATTAAACTATGCTTTTTAATACTATATAAGGCGGATTTCTATTCCACCAGAAGGAATTATCATATATATTATACATTATATTACATGGAAAACAGTATGCCTTCCCCGGGGAGGGAAGAACAGTTTAACACCGCAAAAAGCAGCTTTCTGGCCCGGATGAGCCATGAGATGCGGACTCCCCTGAACGCCATCATTGGTATGACCACCATAGCCCAGAGTTCGCAGGAACTGGACAAAACAGGGTACTGCCTCTCGAAAATCAGCGAGGCTTCCCTCCATCTCCTGGGCTTGATCAACGATATCCTGGATATGTCCAAAATAGAAGCAGGCAGTTTCTTCCTGACTAACGGTGAATTCGATCTAAAGAGGCTGATTCAGGACGCGGTAAGCATGACCCGGTTCAGCCTTAATGAAAAAGGGCAGCAGTTCAGCCTCGAATTGGGACCGGATCTGCCGGAAACGGTCATTGCCGACGAGCAGCGCCTGGAGCAGGTCCTGATCCACCTCCTTTCCAATGCGGTAAAATTCACCCCCCCTGAAGGGATCATCACCCTGGAAGTAAAGAAAATCCGGGAAACAGAGGGCCTGTGCACTTTGCGCATTACCGTTTCCGATACCGGGATTGGCATCACCCCGGAACAGCAAAAGCACCTTTACGCCCTTTTTGAGCAAGCCGACGGCGGCATGGCCAGGAAATACGAGGGTACCGGTCTGGGCCTGACTATTGTCAAGAGCATACTGGATCTTATGGGAGGTGAAATCTCCCTTGAATCTTCCCCCGGGAAGGGATCGACCTTCTGTCTGGAATTCACTCTTGAACGGGGAAAAAGCCCGGAACAGGTCCCGCAAGAAAAGGAAACCACCCAGACTCCCCGGTTTTCGGGCCGCCGTATCCTTATAGCCGAAGACGTGGAGATTAACAGGGAAATTATCATTTCCCTTCTTGAGGACACGGGCGCAAGCATAGACTGCGCCGAAAACGGCGCCCAGGCAGTCGAACGTTTCGAAGCCAATCCCCAGGGTTATGATCTTATCCTTATGGACATACACATGCCCGAAATGGACGGCTACGAAGCCTCCCGCCGCATCCGCGCCTTTGAACGCGGGGCGCGCAAAAAAAACGGCGAACCCCAGGGGGCCGGGGGCGGCCAGATCCCCATAATAGCCGTAACCGCCAATGTTTTCCGGGAGGACGTGCAGAAATGTCAGGATGCGGGGATGAACGATCACCTTGGCAAACCGGTGGATTACGGCGAACTTATGGCACGGCTGGAAAAATACCTTCAGCCCTGCGCTAAACGTGACCCGTAAATAACCCCTGCCAGCCCGGTTTGTCCGGCAGGGACAAAAAGCATATACAGAGACCTGTTAGGCGCAAGTTTTGCTAAAATTTTTGGTATAGTACAAAAAATTGACAAAAATAATTTTTCAATGTATTATGTAAAAAGATGTTTTGAAATGGATATTGAAACTGAAAAAATAACGGCGCATGAACTTATAGGATTGATTGACAGCGGGGAAGCATATTTGTTTTTGGAACGAATAAATCATCCGGATAAATATGTTTTATATCACTTTTTCAAATTAAATGATGTTACCGGTGTATTCTTCAGTTTCGTTTATAATGATGTATTACGCATTCATATTTCCTTTACTTACCCGGCAATATATATATTGACAAATAACAGAAATAATGGCAGAATTGAAGGATGGAAAAGCAAGACGGCAGGAAACTGAGTAAAACAGCATTGGAAGAAAGGCGGAGAATTATCATCCGTATGAAAGAAAACGGCAGCAGCCCCGCTGAAATAACAGCTGCTGCCGGCTGTTCGCGCCAAACTATATATCCATTGTGGAACAAATGGAAAAAGAGTAAGAATAAAGAAAAAACAATTGCGGTAAAAAAATGCGGCAGGCCGTTTGGATATGGGCGTACACT
>JAISZE010000092.1 GCA_031269405.1 Treponema sp.
GGGAAAAGCGCCAGATCGGCTTTTTCGGCCTTGGCCTTTCGGGCAAATTCGAGGATCTTTTCCCTGTTGCCGGAAAAATCACCAATAGTAGCATTGATTTGGGCTATAGCGATACGCATGACGGCTCCTTCGGGACAGGTAAAACTATATCACTCAGCCCTGTAGTCCTTCAACTTCCCTGCGGTCTTTTCGTCCGCACGGGCTTCTATTTCGATGAAGTCCCCTTCGTAGTTTTCTGAAAGGACTGTACCGCTGCGGTACAGCAGGGCAGCCAGATCGGGCCGGGTCTGGGGGAAACGGAAACGGCAGACGTTGGCTGCAAAAAAAGACTCTATCCTGGCAAGGAGTTCTGTAAGACCGGCGCCGGTACTTGCCGAAACAGGGATAGAGCCGGGATACTGCTTTTTGAGGCCCTCAAGGAAATCAGCGGCTTCCGGGCGGTCGGCTTTGTTGAGGACCGTGATCATAGGGGCCTGGGCTTTGAGGTCCCTAAGGACCGACAAGGTGGTTTCGTAATAGCCCGCAGCGCCTGGATCAGCGGCGTCAAGGACATGGATGAGGAGATCCGCCAGGCTCGCTTCTTCAAGGGTAGAGCGGAAGGCGTCCACAAGGGCATGGGGAAGGAGGCGGATAAAACCTACAGTATCCACCAGAAGGCAGGAAAGGCCCCCTGAAAGCTGGAGGCGGCGGCTGGTGGAATCCAAAGTGGCGAAGAGCTTGTCCTCGGTCAGGACCTCCGCTTTGGTAAGGGCGTTGAAGAGGGAAGACTTCCCGGCGTTGGTATAGCCCACCAGGGCGCATACCGGGATGCCCTGGCGCCGGCGCTGTTTCCGCTGGGTTTCCCGCTGCCGGCGGACCTGTTCAAGTTCCTCTTCGAGGTGGTGGATGCGCTGTTCCGCCATGCGGCGGTCGCTTTCCAGCCTGGTTTCGCCTGAACCCTTGGTGCCGTAACGTCCGCCCCGCTGGCGGTTCAGGTCAATGTACTTGTGCTGGAGCCTGGGAAGGGAAAACATGAGTTCCGCAAGGCGGACCTGGAGTTCGGCTTCCCTGGTCTTGGCCCGGCCGGCGAAGATCTGAATGATAAGTTCCTGACGGTCAATCACCGGAATACCCGCAAGCTCTTCCCAGTTCCGCTGCCTGGAAGGGCTGATTTCCTGGTTAAAAACCAGGCAGCCGGCTTCCAGAGCCTTGGCTTTTTCCACAAGTTCCGCCGCCTTGCCGGTCCCCATGCCGTACCGGGCGCCTGCTTCCCGTACATGGACTGTTTCCTGTCCTGCTATTTCAAGCCCCAGGGTGGAACCAAGGCTCAGGAGTTCCCGGAACAGGGATTCCGCCTCGGCTTTGGAGATTTTTTCATCGCTTATACTTATCAAGAAGGCCCGCAAGGGCTTCTCTCCGGTACTGACAGGTTTTTTCATCAATACTTTATAGCACAAAATGATAAAAAACAGTATACTCTATTATATAATCAGGCAAGTTTGGCCGATAATTATAAAGTATATTCTGATTACAGGATTGTTGAGCGTGACAGGTTCGCAAAAAGCGGCATTTACTCTCCTTATCTCGGTGGTTCTCTTTGCGGGATTTACGGTACTGGCCTATACCGGTCTTTTCGACCTTGTTGAAGCTAAGTTTTACAATCCTTCTATTATTGTTTCTCTCACAAACGATGTTAATCATGACGCCGAATCGGTGGGCAATTTTCTCGCCGGCCTGGAGGACCGCTTTGCCGCCACGCTCCGGGAAGAGGCGGTACGCCGCAGTTTTCTCCCGAACCAGAGCGCTGAAGATATATTTGAACGTTCCCGGATATACGGGATCCTCCTAGAATCCTTAGGCGGGCTTCAGTGGGTGCGTTTTATCGATGCCGGAGGTACACGGCTCCACTATTCGACCTACCAGGCCGATATACTTTTCCAGGACCAGCGTTCCATGTCTTACCGGAACTACACCGATGTTTCAGGCAGCGTCCCTTACGAACGGATCGCTTCTTCCGATCAGGGGCGGTCCAGGCTCATCCTGGATCAGGCCGGGGAACGTATCCTCTTTTCATTTCCCTTTTATGACTCCTTTGACGTGTTCCGGGGTACTGCGGCGTTCTCCCTTTCGGTTCGGGCAGTAGGGGACAGGCTTACGAGTGAAGGGAGGATAAAAGCCGGCGAGAATGTTTCCATAGTGGAGAACCCGCCGGGAATTCTTACAGGCTTGCCCGTTTCTTCAGCCCAGGCCCTGCTTCCCGGAATTGCTTCAATCTGGGATGAAGGGCTTCTGAACCTCACTACCCTGGATTCCGGTTCAGGGATTTCTCTTGCCCTCATCTCCGCCAGGACCGGCCAGGGGTTTTTCCAGGGCAGACTGGTAAACGAAGCCCTCTTTGAATTCCCTCAGGTGATGAAAATCATCCTGCTGGTTTCTTTTTTTCTCACCGTATACCTTACGGTCTTCCTCCTGTTCAACATCAGGCAGGATTCGTTCACTATAGTCCAGAACCGCCTCAAACAGTTCCAGATTTCCCTGATAGAACAGTGCTATGAACGCAAGAGCGATGCGGACTGGGGCCGCTGGAGCCGGGAGCTGGAGCAGCGCCGTGAAGAGATACGGGAAGAACTCAAGAAGGGCATCAGAACAAAACCTGCGGGCAAAGATGGACAGAACGATATTGATGTATTAATTGATAAGTCCTGGGATGAGCTTTTGGCTGTCATAGGCGGACGCCGGGAAACCGGAATCGACGAAGCCAAACTTCAGAGCATACTCAACAAGATCCTTGCCCCCCCTCTGGGACAGCAGGCGGTTCCTGCACAAATATCCGTACCTGCGTCCCCAGCCCAAACCGGAAACGCCCCTGAGGAACCGTCTCCTATAGAAGAATTGCCGGAAGTAGAAGAACTGTCCGAAGCGGAACCTGCTGAAGCAGAGGCGGTGGAAGAAATCGGCGAAGTGGAAGCGGTAGAAGAGCTCGCCGAAGCCGAACCTGTCGAAGAACTCGCCGAGGCTGAACCTGTCGAAGTTGAACCTGTCGAAGAACTGTCTGAAGTGGAGCCCGTTGAAGCAGAACCCGCCGAAGTGGAAGCAGTGGAAGAGCTGTCTGAGGCCGAGCCCGCCGAAGCCGAACCTGCCGAAGAACTGTCCGAAGTGGAGCCCGTTGAAGCAGATGTGGTGGAAGATTTATCCGAACTTGAGCCCGTTGAAGCAGAACCCGCTGAAACGGAAGCAGTAGAAGAGCTGTCTGAGGCCGAGCCCACCGAAGAACTCGCCGAGGCTGAACCTGTCGAAGTTGAGCCTGCCGAAGAACTGTCCGAAACGGAGCCCGTTGAAGCAGAGGTGGTGGAAGATTTATCCGAACTTGAGTCCGTTGAAGCAGAACCCGCTGAAGCGGAAGCAGTGGAAGAGCTGTCTGAGGCCGAGCCCGCCGAAGCTGAACCCGTTGAAGAACTCGCCGAGGCTGAACCTGCCGAAGAACTGTCTGAAGCTGAACTTATAGAAGAACTTGAGCCTGCCGGGACTACTGCAGAAAAAACACGGCCTTCCAATGTCAAACTGGTTTTCGGCGATGACGATATTCCCTACATCGTCGAGTCTTCGGGGCTTGAACTTGTGGATGAAGATATCGACAAGGTCATGCAGACCATGCGGCCCGAAAGCGATGAACCAGCGGAGCTTGAGGAGTTGGAAGAGCTTGACGAGGCTGAAAGCGGAATCGCCGAAGAAGCCGGGGAAGCTGAAAGCGGCGCATCCAAACAGATATCCGAAACGGATCTGGCCGATTTGGCCAGCAAGATTGAATTCAGCGCCCTTCCTGAAACGAGCGGAGAAGAAGCCTCTATGGAAGATGATTTGGAAGTTTTTTCTCCTTTCGCAACGATGCTCTCCGATTTTGACGGCGGCGGCATTCCTGCATCCCAGGCGGAAAACGAAGAAAAAGACGCCGCAGAAACAGGGACCGAAAAACCAATTGAAGAAACCATAAAAACCGGAGAAACTATAGAACAGGAAGAAACCGAAAAAGTCAAAGAACTGCCGGCAGAGCTGGATGAGGAAGATACAGATGCGGACTTCGGGGATCTAAACTCCGAAGAGGAAAAAAAAAAGTCAAAAATAGCGGAGACTGAAAATCCGGAGAAAATCGAATCCACCAAATTGGAACCCTTTAACATCAACATCGGCATACCTGTGGTTTACAAACCCTTCCAAATGGGAAATACGAACCTGGAAATCCTGGAACCGCTTCCGGATGATGGAATTGCAATAGAAGAAATCCCCGGGGAACCGGAAGTTGCTGAATATCCGGTTATCGAGGAACGCGAAGGGGTGCACTACATCAACAAAACCGTTCTGAATATCAGCGCCGAAACTATAAAAGACCTGAATCAGGATTTCAAGGACCTTGTGGATTCCATAATCGAATGAAAAATATAGCTGGCTAATATCCTGTAACTTTGTATATTCTAGCGGCTATTTCATGAGGCTCCTGGGATTCACGGTAACGCCGTTTTTATACACCGTAAAATGCAGGTGGGGGCCGGTGCTGAGACCGGTTGATCCCACATCGCCTATCCGTTCCCCTGTTCCCACATAGGCCCCGGATTTAACCCTGACTACGCTCATGTGGCCGTATAAGGTCCGGTATCCTGAATGATGAAAAATAACTACATAGTTGCCTAAGGATGCGTCATAGCTCACTGTGGTAACCCTGCCGGCCATGGCCGCCCTGACAGGGGTTCCCATACTTGCGCCTATGTCCAGGCCGGAGTGGAACTGCCTGGCGCCGCCGAAGGGATTAGCCCGGTAACCGTAAGGGGACGTAATATAGCCTGCTACGGGCCAGATAAAGAGATCGCCGTTGATTTCCTGCCTGTTGACCCAGTCCATCCTCGCGCCGGGAATAAAAAGCCTGGCGTCAACAATAATGAAATCAGAAAACAGCTCGTTGACTATAGAGATGGCCTCCTGGTTGACTTCGTGTTTTTCGGCAATAGCGCTGAGGCTGTCGCCTTTTTGGGTTGTGTAATAAATGCCGTCCTGGTTAGGGATCTTCAGGACCTGGCCTATCTGGAGGAGCCGGGAATTTTTTATCCCGTTTACCGAAAGGAGGGTATCCTGGTTAAGACCCGCCTTCATGGCAATATCCCCGATAGTATCTCCCTTTTCGACTTTATAAGAAGTAAAGGTCAGCATACGGGGCTTGGAATACTCTATCGGCTCAGGGATCCCCAAAAGCTCAAGATCCTCAACAGTCGGCGCCGCAGTGATCTGCCCCGGAAGGAGGCCGCCTCCTATGCCGATTTCCGCCTCAGGAACCGGAACTTTCCCGGAGAGCGCCTTGTCTTCCTGGGATAAGCGGAACAGCCCTCCGGAGGGAAGATAAAAAACAAGAGAGAAACTTAACAGTAATCTCCAAAGGGTCCTGTCCCTTAGACAGTTAAAATTCGTTTCCCTCTCCTTTTGGCGATGTATCGTATACTATTTACTATCGGCTATTATACCATTTTTACCTTGTCTTTATCCAGTCTTTATCCAGCATGTTAAGCTTGTCCCGCAGCCCTTTCATACTCCTGCTCCAATCTTCTAGCTCAAGAGATCAAAAAGGCCTCCAAAAAGCTCCCTGCCTTCTGCGGCGAAAGGCCAGGAAGTAAAACATTCCCGGCTTTCCCTGATAAGTTCCAGGCCCTGGTTTCCGGCTTCTTCCAGAACCCCGGCCTTTTCCAGGGCGCCGATAAACTCTTCCACTTCAGGAGCGCCGGTCCCGGCCAAGCGGGCGGCGGAAAAACACCGGGCGGCGAAGTCCCGCTGTTCTGGATACCTGTGCAGATAGAGAAGCACCGGAAGGCTTTTTTTGCCTTCTATAATATCGTCCCCCCGCTTTTTCCCCGGAATGCCGGTGGTCAGGTTTTTAACATCATCCAGGATCTGGAACCCTACCCCGAGTTTTTCCGCCCCTTCGCCAAGGATGCGCGCCGGATCATCCCCCGCAGGATCGGCGCAGTAAACCCCCAGAACGGCGGCAAGCCGGGCAAGGCAGCCGGTCTTGAGGCTACACATCAGGCGGTATTCTTCAAGCCCCGGAAGGGAATGGTAATCCCGGTGCCAGGCAATATCCATGGCCTGGCCCAGGTGAAGCCGCCGCATATACTCCCCCCAGATTCCGTAAATCCTGTTCTTTTGTTCCTGCTGAAAGGCGGAATTTTTTAAGCAAGCCAAGGGAAGGAAGTAGAGAAAAGCCCCTCCGTTTATGGCCGTATCGCCGCCGTAGAGGATGTGAACCGCAGGCTTCCCCCGGCGTTCATCGGAATTGTCCTCGATGTCGTCATGGATAAGACTGGCATTATGGGGGAATTCCACCAGGGGAGTCAGCGGCAGCGCTGTGGCAGCCCCGGCTGCGCCGCCCAGACTTTCGGCCACTAGGAACATAAGCAGAGGCCGCCACCGCTTGCCCCCGCGACCTACCAGATCCCATCCGGGCCGCACCAGGAACCGGGCAAGTTCCGGGGGAACGCTGTCTCCCGGGAGGCTGAAAACCGATTCCAGCCACGCCCCGCCGGGACTTTCGGGCAGCCAGGATTGGAGGACCGCTTCAATTTTTTCGAGCCGCCAGGTATACTCAGGATTCATATATTCTATTTTATATGACTGGAACTTATCTTGGAAGGGGATTGTGGCGAATTACGAAAAACCGGATTTCTGGTCTCTTAAAGCGCAGAAGGAAGGCTACCCTGCCCGTTCGGTCTACAAACTGAAGGAGATGGACGAAAAATTCGGCCTTATAAAACCGCGGCATAACTGTTTTAAACTGCTGGATCTGGGCGCCGCGCCGGGAAGCTGGAGTCTCTACGCCCTGCGGAAGCTGGGACAAAAGGGCTTCTTGGCTGCTGTTGACCTTTCCCCGCTTTCACGCCAGTACGACAAGGGTCTTTTTGAAGGTGGGAATTTCTTTTTTGTCCTAGGCGATATGACATCTCCGGAAACCCGTGAAAGCCTTCTTTCCCGGGGCCCTTACCATCTCATAATCAGCGACGCCGCCCCGGCTACCACCGGGAACCGTTCGGTAGATACCTTCCGTTCCCTGGACCTGGTGGAAACGGCCCTGTCCTATGCGGAAAACGCCCTGGAACCAGGAGGCGCTCTGGTAGTCAAGGTATTTCAAGGCGGAGACACCCAGGAACTGTTAAAAAAAATCCGGGGCCTTTTTGCTGTATGCAAAAGCTTTAAGCCCCAGGCGTGCCGCAGCGAATCCTTTGAAACTTACTACCTGGGGCTGGGAAAACATTCCGGCTGAACGGAAACAGACCTGTTATGTGCAATTGGGCCGCTTGATTTTGAGATATTTCATGTAGTAGACTGTTGTCATTATGGCAGATACACTCTCCAAACCTAATATCAATAAAATGTTTGTCCTGGATACGACTGCATCTTCCTTCTATTTTGACTATGATATTGAAGATGATGTGTATACCGTTGACGACCCCCGTCTCACACTGGCCGCAACCTTCAAAGACCCCAAAGGAATGTACGCCGCTCTGAATGAGCATATAAACCGTTTTCTCAATTCCCCGCAGCCCATAACCGTATTGGATTATGCCCCCAACACCGCCGTGGCCCTCAAACAACTTCATGAAAGTTTCATTCAGGAGGGTTTTGGCTCTCTCCTGTTCATCACCTTTATTCATTCAGACGAGGAGTGCAAATATCTGGGGTTCGCTAAACACGAGGATGCAATCTGGCAAAAATATGAGTATATCAATTCTTTCATGCTTTTCCCTTTTATAAATAAAATAGAAATTCCTGTTGATTTTTGCATAGAGCGGGACTATATCAACCGCCTGTTTATGACCGCTCATTCCTTCCCCCTCCTGCCGGAAGTCTCAGAAGAGGAGTGGGCCGCTTATTCCGCCAGGAAAAGAAGAAGGAAAAGTGATGAAGTCATATAGTAGAGAATTCCCTCGTGGTAAAGCGGATAGACCGGGACATAGCCGGGCCGGTAGCGGCGTGTTACCACAGGGTGTGATAGAATAAGGGAAATGGATCACCGAATTAACAGCGGTTTACAAAAAAAATTTGAACGAGAAAAACATCCAGCCCTTATCGGACGACTACATAAAATTCATCCGGTATGGACAGTATTTTATAGAGAAAAACGGTAGCGGCATTCTTGCCTTTATCAATAATAACAGCTACATAGACGACATTATCCACCGCCAGATGAGGAACAGCCTGCTTGAGACATTTGATAAAATCTATTTTTGTTGAAGAGTAACTGGTTTACCAAGTTTATTCCAGATAGTATTCACCCTTACTGTTTTTCTTGATTGTCCATGTGGCATCGCTCCCGACCCCTAATTCATTATAAAAATTTTTATCTACACCCTGAACAAACAAATGAATATTTACAAACTATTAACTTCCTTAAACAGCGCGGGGCTTATGTGGCAGTAGCCGCCGGGGTTTTTGTCCAGGTACTTCTGATGGTACTCCTCGGCGGGGTAATAATTTTTTAACTGTTCGCACTCGACGGCCAGAGCTTTGTCGTAGTGTTTTTGAAGTTCCGCCAGGGAGCCTTGTATCACCGGCAGATCCCCTTCATCGGTATAATAAATCCCCATCCGGTACTGGTCGCCCCGGTCGTCGCCCTGGCGGTTTATCGAGACGGGATCAATGGCCCGGTAAAAGAGGGAGAGGAGCCGGGACAGTTCCAGAGTCGCCGGGTCGTATTCAACCAGCACGGTTTCAGCATGGCCCGTGGCCCGGTTACAGACATCCTCGTAGGAGGGATTAGAGGTAGCGCCGTTGGCGTAACCAACCTCGGTACGGAGTACGCCGGGGATTAACGCAAGGTACTTTTCGGTTCCCCAAAAACAGCCCCCCGCCAGGTATATGTGCTTTTTCATAAAAATCTCCTTAATAAAACCAATGATAATAGTAATAATTATATATAGTAGCTTCTTTATGTATCTTATTTCATACTATATAATTATTACTATACTCTATCAATATAAAACAATTTATTTATATTAATAAGCGCCCTTCATCATCACATCTGCCACGCCCCAGCCAGCAGCTTTTTACCCCCCTGGACAGCCGAAGCCGACAAAACCAGTCCTCGGCAGACCGCTCCCAGGCGGCGCTGTCAGATCACCCACCAGGTTTTTTTGTTCCTGTCGTGGAGCCGTATATACACAAACGGTCCGGTAACAATATCTGTCTGTGGAAGAAGCCCCCGCAAATCCGGCAAATCGAGGGAAGCCAGAGGGATACCCCGCTTTTTCATGCCCTCAATAACCTCCAGTCTGCTGTGCGGAACTCCACCGCCTTGGGCGTATCGCCGAAACAGGCTAACAGTTTGTCCAGATACCGCCTGTTGTCATCGGTGTAGTGGAACGAATTAGGGAATTGGAAAAGAACCGCCTCTAAACGCCCCGCTTCCCGCATGGGTTCAATCGCTTTCAGGTAATCCTTGGCTATCCCTTCCCATTCCCCGGCCTTAATCTCATGGGTCAGGGCTTTATAGGCTTTTATGGCAAACGTAAGATCCGGCCCCCGTCGGCCAGTTTTTGCGCCGGATTAGCCGTCGCAGGCCGGGGCCAGAGCCCTTCGTCCAGAAGGCTTACCAGGGTCCGGGTAAGAAAGGCGAAATAGGAACGGTGGATTAATCCGTACGCGTCGATTACATAAAGAGGGGGCTTGGTCTGTTTATGGATCCACTATAACCGAATGATAGTATATAATCAGAAAACAGAGGGCACTGAAATTTTCAGGCATATTAATGAAAAAAAGATGGAGGTATACTCTACATGTTGAAAAATGTTCCTGCTGCGCTGAAACTCTCTAACCGGAAAATCGTGTATAATGTTATATCCCGGGAAGACGGCATGTCCCGGGCGGATATTGCCCGTAAAACGGGGATAAGCGGCGCAACGGTGATAAAAATCGCCGAATACCTCGCCGCCCAGAACATCATCAGCTATGACCCTTCGGAAAGCGTATCCATGCCCGGGCGGAAGCCCTCGCCCATCCGCTTCAACGGTGATTTCGTCTATATCATTGTTATTTATATGGAAGGTTTTTATATTTCCCTGAGCATCGTAAACGCCGTTGGGGAAGTGGTGCTTTCCCGGGATTTGAAGGTAGCCAATACGGAACATTTTTTTCAAGATGATTTTTATGCCCAGATCGATTCGATTATCGCTTCCAGCGATATAGACCGGAAACGCCTTATCGGTATTGGCGTGGCTATACCCGCCGCGGTGGATCCTGTGAGCCGGCGGGTGTACCGGGCGCCCCTGTTTCATGATACCCGGCTGGCCAACTTGAAGATGATTCTCGATGAACTCGGCTCCCGGTATTCCCTGCCGGTTTTTGTGGAAAACGATGTAAACGCCGCGGCTTACGGCGAATACCGGCGCGTCTATTCGGAGTTTACCGACGCCCTGGTCTACATCTCCCTGGGAAGCGGCTTGGGAGGGGGACTTATACTCAACCGGAAACTCTGGAAGGGGCAAAACGCCAGCGCCGGCGAGGTAGGCTATATGCTTTTTGATCCCCATCGCCAAAGCGCAGCGCCCGGACGGTCTCAGAACGAGGGCTTGGGATGGCTGGAAAGCAAGATAAATGTTACCGCTCTGAAGGATAAATTTGATTTCGATATACAGGCTCCCCTGGACCGGCAAAAAGGAATCAAAATCGCCCGCTACCTTTCCCGGTATCTTGCCCTTTCGGTCCTGAACATCTATGCGGTGCTGGACATAAAAACCGTAGTTCTGGGCG
>JAISZE010000094.1 GCA_031269405.1 Treponema sp.
GGCCCTCGCCCCCGGCCCTATACAGGCGGTCCGCCTTGCGGGGAGCGCCTACGTCCTTTCCGCGCCGCCCAGGGTTATCGACGACCTGCCGGGTTCGTTTATTACGCGCCGGGTCAGGGACGTTCTGGTGCTCCCGCCCGAGGCGTCGGGCAAAACCTGCTACCTGGCCGCCCGTTTCGAGAACGCAAAAGGCGATCAGGGCCCGGGGAGGCCTTATTTTTCATCCTCGTTTTTTTTGTGGATGAGCTCAAAGTCTTTGTTGATTTCCATGAAAACGTCCATCAGGAAAGGATCAAAGTGACTGTTCTTCCCTTCGATCATTTTCTGAACCGCTACTTCGTGGCTCAACGCGGGTTTGTAACTCCGCTCCATACGGAGGGCGTCGTACACATCGGCAATAGTGGTTATCCTGGCGGCCAGGGGGATCATCTCGCCGGAAAGCTGGTAGGGATACCCAGAGCCGTCCCAGCGTTCGTGATGCGAAAGGGCGATTTCCTTGGCCATAGGATTGGGGTAAGTGGAAAGAATGAAGGCGCCGTTTTTGGTATGCTCCCGCATCACCGTCCACTCCCAGTCGGAAAGGGGCCCTTCTTTGTTGAGTATATCGTCAGGGGTGCCAATCTTGCCCACATCGTGCATGGAAGCCAGAAAACCGATATTGTCGATAAAATCAGCGTCAATGCGGTTGTACATGGGGTTCCTGCTTTTGAACAGTTCTTCCGACATGCGCTTGGCGTAGTAATTGACCCGGACTATGTGTTTTCCTGTATCGTTGTCCTTGAGCTTTGACGCTTCCAGCAGGCTCATAAAGACCGATCTCAAAAGGCTTTTGTTTTCTTCCGTTACGTCGTCGAACATGACCACGAATTCGTCAGGCGCTTCGTAGTTCAGTTCAGCCGGAAAAATATAGACCTTTGTCTGGACCGTGGCCACATTGCGGGACTTTATCCGGGCTTCGCCTTTCCAGGAATAGCCGTTGCTGCCGTCCAGCATGGTTTCCCTGATCTTGCGTATATCTTCCAGATCGAAGGCCTTCTTGAATACATCGATAAAATGATTCCCCGGAAGATCAAAAAAACCGGTAAAAAGATTTTTGCACGCCTTATTGGCATAGAGGATTTTGAGTTTTTTATCAACAAAAAGGACAGGAAAGATGCTGCTCAGGAAGGGGCCGGAACTGGCGGGGATGGACGCAGCCTCCTCCTCTTCATCTTCTTCGGCAGGTTCATCATCAATATCCAAAACCTCAAGGGGTTCCAAATCTTCATCGAGTAGTTCAGCTTCTTGATCCAAATCCGCCATTACATTCCAACTTTTATCTAAGGATGCAAGCTCAATTCAGCGTCGCTTTTGCGTAAATAGAGCGGTCCAGAATATACATTTTCCTTATAGTTTAGTATAACGTTTTTGCTCAGTTTATCCAATAATTCGAAAGCCCTTCCTCTTTTGAATGAAGGATCCACCGTCAGGCCCTGCAGGGACGGCAGCCGCGAAAGGAGCAATTCGCCCCCGGGGCCGGTCAGGATAACTTTTTCTTCCCTGCCGGTACGGAGCGTTTCCAGAGTTCCGGAAATCGCCTCAGGCGAAGCGTCCAGGTAATCCCCCAGCCTCTGCCCATTGCGGTAAAAAGCGGCGAAAAAGCGGCCTTTTTTCGCGTCCAGCGAAGGCAGTACCAGGCCGGGCCAGGCCGAATGGGGGTGGGCAATGCAGTCCAGGGTAGGGACCGCCGCCAGGGGTATGCCCAGGGCCAGCGAAAGGCCCTTTGCCGCCGCGTAGCCTATCCGCAGGCCCGTGAAGGATCCCGGCCCTTTCATGCAGGCGGCAGCTTCCAGATCCTCAGGCTTCATCCCTGCCGATTTGAACAGCGTGTCGACAAGGCCCATCAGAAGTTCTGAATGCCGGGAACCGGCGTCAATTTCTATATACCGCACTCCGTCCGGGGAAGACAGGGCGGCTGAAAGGACAGCGCATGATGTATCGAGAGCCAGTATATTCAAGAGAAGCCCCTGCTTATCCGGATGAGCCGCCCCCCTCCGGTTATTTCAATTTCCGCAGCCAGAGCGTCCTGCGGCAGGGACCCGGCAATGCGTTCTGCCCATTCCACCACTGAAATCCCCTCTTCTCCCAGGTATTCTTCGCCTCCAAGGGAAGAAAAATCATCCTCCCCTTTCAGCCTGTAAGCGTCGATGTGAAAAAAGGGAATCACGGTGCTTCTGTCCCCGGGATCCCGGGCTTCGTATTCTGAAACAATCGTATACGTAGGGCTGGTTATTTCTTCAGCGATGCCTAAACTCCGGGCAATCCCCTTGGTAAAGCAGGTTTTTCCGGCCCCAAGGGGCCCCTTTAGGGCCACGACGCTTCCCTTTTTGAGAAATAAAGCAAGATATTCCCCTGCTTTTATGGTTTCTTCAGGAGAAGCGCTGGAAATAACAAGGGGTAATTCAACCAGGGAGTTTCCCTGTTGAATCCAGGCTGCTAATGTAATTTTTTAATTCCTTTTGAAGCGGAACCAGGGGGTAATCGACCTTTCCGCCCAGGGTAACGTTTATTTCCGTAGCCCCTGTGGGTTTATGTTCAATCTGAAATTCAAGGGGTACTTCGCTGGATTTGCTGACCAGTTCAAGCACCGCGATGCCCGAATAGAGCCGCCTGTAGTAAATGGGAACGTCTTTCCTGGCAATATCCTTGATTTCAAGTATTTTCATTAATTGCTACCAAACTACTTTATTATAGGCAATTTCAAACAGAGGAACAAGGGCTTTGAAAATTTTCACATTATTCGTCATCGTAGCCGAAAACCAGGGCGCTGATATTGTTAAAAGCCCGGCGCGGAACTTTGAGGAATTTGATGTGAATAATGGTGCCTACTGTACCGGAACGGTTGGATCGCAGCACCTGCCCCAGGACTGATATCGTGGAGTCGTCGCTATAATCGATGTCGATTTTGAGCCGCGATCCTACCTGTACCGGCGCGGAGGTCTTGATAGAACAGCCGCCGATGGATATATCCAGTATGGTGCCTGTGAACCGCCTGGTGTCAACCATAAGCTTAGGGCTTTTTTTCCGCCCTGCTTTAACGGTATCTACAAAAACAAAATAGAAAGCACAGCCAGCTACGACCTGTTTGCGCCGGTACCGCCGCTGCGCTAGGGCCTTGGCCTTCCCTGAATGGGCAAGCTGGAGGCCCGGACCTTGGGGGGTATCCAGGGGTCCCAGAATCCTTGAGTCAAAGGCAAAGCCTTTTGAGGACTTGGTAAAGAACGAGAGGGTAACCCTGGTCCCTTTGGCAAGCCGTATGGGGCTGCCCAGGGCATTCCGGGGTATGTCGACAACAACGCTGTCCCCTTTGGCCGAGAGAACCCGCACCGGATAGCTGTCCTTGCCGGTAGAAAGCACCGCCGCTGTATTTTCCGCCAACTGGCTTGTAGACACCGCGCCGTCATTGACGGGAGCCGCTTCTATGACGTTCCGCAGGGAAAAGAGCCTTGACAGGTGCTGCTGGGCCTCTTCTTCGGTTTCAGCGCTTCGTTCTATGACCTTGTAGGCGCGTTTGAAATGCCGGTCCAAAAGGGCAGGGGTGCGCATGACCCGTTCCGGATCGCCTACGTTGTCGTTCCTGAAAACGAATTCCAGAAGATGGGTCTGGTCCTTATCCAGGCCGTAATTTGCGGCAATACGGCGGAGGGTAAAAGCGTTAAAGCGCCTGGGGCTGACCTGGGAAGAGCGGCCTTTAACCCCCGGGGCGCTGATTCTGTTGCGGACAAAATGGACAACTACAGAGATGAGGATGATGGCCCCGATTATGATAAGGAAGATCATAGCCTGTACAGGATCGTCATCCTTGAAATATTTTATGCCGTCTTGAAGGAGAAACAAGCGCGTTCTATAGGTTATTCCCGTCATACCTTCCTACATTCCCCTCTCTTTATAACCTTTATCGCACCGGAAAAACAAGATGATTTCAGGACATTGAAACCGCTGAATGTTCCTTCAAAGCCGAATAGAACTGTATGAGCCTGGGAGCCATCTCGTATTCCGCCAAATCGCCTATCAGTACGGCGTCGCGGTTTTCATACGCCGCAGAAAGTTCTTTCAGCGCCGCGTTGAAATCGTCCATGAATTCCCTGACCTGAAGACCGTTAACCGTGAAATTCTCCACCGCCTTTCGGGACAGCCTGATGATAAAGAGGATGCGGAAAAGTTTTTCCCCTATGCGTGAAAAAAGCTGCATAGTCTCAACGGCTCTTGCGTCTTTGCCGGTCTGTATATCCAGAGGGAGATCTTCCATCCGCACGGCTATTTCCGAAACAAGGCCTTCGATTGCAGCGATCTCGCCTGCCGGATCTCCCAGTTCCCTGAGCCTTTCTTCCGCAAGAACGCCCAGCGCTCCGGGAGCCAGGCCTTCGCCCTGGAAGGAGCGATCTGCAAAGGCCGCCATATCAGGGATCTGGCCCGCAAGAAATACCGCAGCAGGGCTGCTTTCCCAATAAGTGTATATTCCGCTCCGGTCTTCAAAGGCGGCGGAAGCGTAATGATTGCAGGTTTCCCTCAGAACCCCCAGGGCTTCAGCCGCCAGTTCCTGCCAGGAACTGATCAGAATGTCCAGGGTTTTAAGGCCCTTGAGCTCAAGGCCGAAACTACCTTCTAGTTCCCGGGCGCTTATTTTTTCCCCGTCTATGAGAAGCCCGCTCAGGCGGTTCCCTGAACCAGCGAGCCACTGTTCTATACCCACGAGCACATCCCCTATGGTTTTTTCATTTTCCAGCGTAATATCCGCAGGGCTGCTGTTTATCAGAATTTCCATGAACTAACGGACCTACCTGTTATTGTTGTAATTGTTCTGCCGGCTAAAGTTGTCAAAAGACGCGGACATCTGTTCCATCTGGTTATACGCGCTTTCCATCTGGCTGTACTGCATCTTGAGATCCGCTTCTTTTCTGGCAAGCTGCCGGTCCAGGGTTTCAATGCGCCGCTTGTCCTGGGCAATGCGGCTGTCGGTGTTTCCGGTTTTTAGGGAGATAAGGCCGCCTGTTTCCACATAAGGCTTGGTCATGGCATCCATGTTGACAGCGACGCCCGTGTCGGCCAGGAGATCGCCGTTAGTATCGGAACCGAAAAGCTCCTTTATTGCCGGAAGCTTGGAAGCGATAGCCTCGTCCAGGGCTTTTTCGTCGATTTCCAGATACCCCCTGAGGCGGGAAGCGTCGTAACCGGAAGCGGCGCCGCTCCGGCGCACATCCGTGCCGATTCCTATCTGGGCAAGGAGGGCCAGATTCCGTTCCTCCGAAGTAGGATAGGGGGCGGCGGCGGTCCGCTGGAGGGTGCTTCGGAACTGGCCTAAAGTAGAATCTGCCTGGAAGGCCCCCAGGCGCTTGCGATACTCGGTTTTTTCGTCATCTGCCAGGTAGGTCAGTTCCTCGATAACCCGGTCATCGGTTCTGGTGAGGATGTTGATTTCCGCCATAAGCCTGTTGTAATTGCCAACCATGGAAATGATGGCGTCTTTGACTCCCTGGCGGTCAGGCTCCACCCCCAGTTTTACCGGCTTTTCCGCAGCCGTTTTGACGGTCAGGGTAACTCCCGGGATGAGATCGTCGATGGTATTGGAAGAGCGGCGGATTTCTATCCCTTCCATGGACAGGACGGCGTCCCGGGCTGTGGAAACCGCATTCAGGGGTTTTACGCCGCCTATAGTGGAAGGATCGTAAATTTGGATATTCCTGACAGATACATCCCTGTGGGTGTTTCTGTTGACCAAATCAACGGAAACAATGGTTTTCCCCGGAGCTATTTCGTCCAGCCGGTATGTGCGGGAACTGAAAGCCGAAGAATCCCCTACAGGGGCAAGGAGGGCCGATGTCCCGTCCGAGAAGCCCAGGGAAATAACCCCCATATCGTCCACCCGCTTCGGGGCTTCCGGTGGCGTCCAGACAGGGAGTTCAACCAGGGATGTATCGTTTTCAATAACAATCCCTCCGTAAGAAACGGATCCGGCTTCGGGGATTGCGGGGCCCGGGGGAGGTTGGGGCGGAACCCAGGCTTCAGCGGCCCTTACAACAGTGGATGTTTCAAATTTCAATACCATTGATGAAGAAGGGATACCGGGGTCTACAGGAACCGAGGCTTTTTCCCCGGCTTTTACCGTAAGGACCCCCTTCCCTAGTTCCCTTCTCGAGTCGAAGGCAGGCTCTACCATGCCTATCTGCTGTCCCAGCTTTTCCGCAGCTTCCGAAAAACCCAGGCGGTTTTCTTCTCCCGTTATTTTAGCTTCGATAAGGAGGGACTTGGAGCCGGGTTTTACCGCGATAAGGCTTGCCTGCAATTTGTCCTGCCCCCGGCGGTTCAGGGCTTCCGTGAATTCCCGCAGGGTCCCTCCTCTGAAATTGAAGGAAATCTCGCTGGCCCCTACGGTAAAGGTATAGGCCCCGGCTTCTACTTTATAAGTGTCATCCAGGGGGCTTGAAAGGAACCGGTCCGCCTGGGCGGTCTGCTTGATAGTAAAATACCGTTCTTGTTCCAGAGCTTCCCTTGTAGCGGTCCCGGTAAGGGCCGTTTCGTCCGAGGAATTGACAATACGTTCATTAAAGGGGTTCTGGAAAGAGTAGAGCGAACGGGCGCTGTCCCTGAGGGCGTTCATACGACGCCCTACGTCCTGCCAGTAGGTCTTCTGCGTTTCCAGGCGTTCGATATCCCGTTCCACCCGGTCTCTGGGAACCCGTTCAACCTTCATGAGATCTTCGACGAGTGTTTCTGTGTTGAGCCGGCTCTTGACGCCAGGTACGTAAATATCCGACATATTACCCTTCCCGGACTCCCCTGAAAATCTTCCTGACAGGACCCCGGTTCCGGCTACACCCTTTCGTCAAACAGAAAACCAATAGTCTCCCGGATCCGGTCATGGAGCCGCTGCAACTCTTCAGGTGGAAGCACCTTAATCACCTTATCGGTTTCGCTGTCAATAACTTTAACGATTACTTCCTGAGATTCATGGTCCACTACGAATTTAAGCTTCCTGTTAAAAGCAAGACTGATATGCTCCAAATCTTCGGTAGTAGCCTGTATATCCTGCCGCCTGGTTTCACCGCCGCTGCGTCCCGGCAGGGATGCTTCAAATCTCTCAACAATGGCGGCCTTGAATTCCGCATTTGCCCGCGCCTGCCGCGCAGACCTTGCCTGCGGGAGTTCCTGGGCAACGGTATTCATGCCGTTTCCTGCGGATACAGCCCCTATTTGCATACCCATAGTATACCTCCCTGTATCATACTCATTCCCGTCAATCCGTGACGGGATTATCTTCAAAAGAGGACAGGGACTGGCGCGCTGTTCCCTGCCCTGCGCTTAAAAGACGACGTCCAGAGGTCTCTTGAGCGCTCAAAAATCCATTATGGTTAACCCAGTAACTGAAGCACCGACTGGGTCCGTACGTTGGCCTGAGCCAGCATGGCGTTCCCTGCCTGGGACAGAATGGAGTCCCTGGTGTAGTTAACCATCTCCGAAGCCATATCAGCATCCCGAATCCGGGATTCAGCGGCCTGAAGATTCTCGGCTGCAATGGCAACGCCTTCGGCGGCCATTTCAAACCGGTTCTGATAAGCGCCCAGATCAGCCCGTTGTTTGGAAACCAGCTTTAAAGCGGCGTCCACGGAACCGATTGCCTGGTTGGCTGATTCAGGAGTGGCGATGGTAAGAACGCCTTCTTCGCCCTGAACAGCTTGCAACCCAAGAGCCTGTGCGGTCATGGTGCCGATATAGATCCGTTCGTTCTGGTCCATATTGGCCCCAACCTGAAGCTGCATGATTCTGCCTGCCGCGGAATCCATGGCGAAAGCCCCGGTCAAAAGATTCATACCGTTAAACTGAGCGTGGCTCGCGATACGGTTGACTTCATCGATCAACTGGGAAACTTCCACCTGGATCTGCATCCGGTCTTCATCGGTATAAATACCGTTGGCGGACTGGACCGACAGCTCCCGGAGGCGGTGAAGGATGTCCTGAGTTTCCTGCAGATACCCTTCAGTCGCCTGTATGAATGACACGCCGTTTTCAATGTTCCGCTCAGCTTGATTCAAACCCCGAACCTGGCTCCGCATTTTTTCGGAAACAGCGAGTCCGGAAGCGTCATCACCGGCACGGTTAATCCGTTCGCCGGAACTGAGCTTCTCAATGCTCTTCGCCACATCACCCTGGGTTACCCCAAGTTGACGGTTGGCATACAAGGCGCTCATGTTGTGATTAATAATCATATACCCTCCTTGCATCGAAGTGCTTAAGGCCATCCCTAGCCTTAGCCGTACTACAGGCGGGGAAGATCGGGACAGGTACGCGCCGCTGTCCCGGGAGCTTCCTTCTGCGGCACGAAACGCGCTTCAAAAACGGGAGATAAGGAGAAATCCCCTTACCTGTTGCTTTTAATAAGCGTTCCGAACCGCCCTGGAGCCGCAGTTACCCGCGTCCCGCAGGAGAGTGTTTTGTCAAAGAACCCTGGAACGTTACGGCAAAACCTTAACGTCCCTCAATACACATAGGATAACCAGGGGAAGCCTCCTTAAAAGGAACCCCCCTTCTACCCTAACCTTAATGATAGTACACTACTGGAGAAGTTGCAACACCGAAGTTGCCCGCTGGTTCGCCTGGGCCAGCATAGCCGTTCCTGCCTGGGACAGAATCTGATCCCTGGTGTAAGAAACCATCTGGTTGGCCATGTTGGTATCCCTGATGCGGGACTCTGATGCCTGCATGTTTTCAGCGCCTATGTCGAGGCCGACCACGGCGTGCTCCATGCGGTTCTGGTACGCTCCAAGATCCGCACGCTGTTTGTTGATGATTTTGAGCGCCGCGTCCATAGTCCCAATAGCCCGGTTAGCGTCGTCAGGACTCTCCAGGGTGATGAAGGAATCGTCCCCTACATTGCGGATCCCCAGGCCCTTGCTGGTCATGGTCCCGATGAACACCTGTTCCCGTTGATCCATATTGGCGCCGATGTGGAACCACATGGAAGCGGTAGGGATGTTCTGCCCCACAGCCCGAGAAAAACGCCCGGTGAGCATGTTCATACCGTTGAATTGGGCATGGCTGGCAATCCGGTCGATTTCGTCCACCAACTGGGAAACTTCCACCTGGATGTACATGCGGTCTTCATCGGAGTAGATGCCGTTAGCGGCCTGAACCGCGAGTTCCCGTATGCGCTGGACAATGTCCTGGGTTTCCTGGAGGTAGCCTTCAGATACCTGGATGAAAGAGATGCCGTTAGAAGCGTTAGTAGAGGCCTGATTCAAGCCCCGGATCTGGCTGCGGAGTTTTTCGGAAACCGCCAGTCCCGAAGCGTCGTCGCCGGCGCGGTTGATACGAAGCCCTGAAGAGAGTTTCTCCATCTCTTTGGTAAGGCTACTCTGGGTAACCTTGAGGGACCGGTCCGCGAACATAGCGGAAAGGTTATGGTTGATGATCATAGTCATCCTCCTTGATAATGCTTAAGAAAGCATCCTTGCTTTCTTGCGGCCTGTCTTTTTCCCGCCTGATCAGCCGCGGACATCACAGACGAAAATAGAACATACCAGTTCTATTTTCGGTACAAAGGAGGGAGAACTTAAGCGTTTTTTTGCAAAAGAACGCTCCGAAAAACCCGCCTGAATTCAGGGATCCATCCTGAATTGAAGCCTCAGCCAGTTCAGGCAGAGGCCGAACCACTGGGCTGCATGCGGGTTGACATTGAGCGGGTCCCCGGCTTCAGTCTCATGGTTAGCCAGGGAAAGGCCGTGCCGCCCTTCAGGGAAGATGTGCATCTCCAAGGGGATTCCCGCGTTCTTGCAAGCTTTTGCAAGGAGGAAGCTGTTTTCCACCGGCACCCCATCATCCGTGTAAGTGTGCCAGAGGAAAACCGGTGGCCCTTTTTCAATCTGCTTTTCCAGCGAAAGGAGTTCAAGGAGCGCCGGGTCCGGGTTTTCGCCTAAAAGGGCGTTAAAGGAACCCCTGTGGGCCTTGTCCCCTGAGCTTACCACCGGGTAACAGAGCATAAGGGCGTCCGCACGGCCAAGGGAACTGGCAATCCCCGGGCAGACGGCGAAATCCCTGGTATGGAAGATCGTTTCCGAAAGGGCCAGGTGGCCTCCTGCGGAAAAACCCATCATGCCGAGCCGGGAAGGATCGACTCTCCATTCCCCGGCGCTGCTGCGAATAATGGTAAATGCCCGGGAGCAGTCCAGCATAGGGACGGGGTGCCGCCTGGGCGCGCAGCTGTACCAGAGCACAAAGGCGTGGCAACCCACCGCGTTAAACCGGAGCGCCAGGGCTTCTGCTTCCCTGGGAGAACATTGAACATAGCCGGAACCGGGGAGCACGAGAACCCCCGGCCTGGGGGCGTCGCTCTTCAGGATATAAGCGTCCAGGCTGGGCCTGAATCCGTCATTGAGTTCTCCGGGATAGTTAAAGCCTTCCCATAAATCTATGGTGAATGTTTTCATAAAACCCTTCCTCGCTGTCATTTTGTGGACTAAAAGATAAAATGTAGTATACTATATTTAATAGAGGAAGATATATGCAAATCGGAGTCAGTTCGTACAGCTTTAGCAGGCTTTTTAAACAAAGGGCTTACACCCTTTTTGACGCAATCGACTATGCCGGGAAGACAGGTTTTGACGCCATTGAATTTACCGACCTTGCCCCCCAGGCGGGCAGGGACGCCGCGGATTTCGCCAGGGACATTGGGGCGGCATGCAAAACCGCGGGGCTGGATGTTGCCTGTTACGCAGTGTCGGCTGATTTTTTGTACGGTTCCGGCAGGGATATGAAGAAGGAAACGGAACGGGTAAAAGTATGCGTCGATACAGCCAGGCTCCTGGGCGCTTCCCGGATGAGGCATGACGCCGCCTGGGGCCTGAAAGACGCTTTTTACGGCCGTACCTGGAAGGACGCGGTAAAGGCCATAGCCCCGGCTATACGGGAAGTAACCGAATATGCAGAGGGTTTTGCTATCAAAACCATGACTGAAAACCACGGCTATTTTTTCCAGGACAGTTACCGCATGGAGGAACTGGTCCTTGCTGTGGATCATCCCAATTACGGGCTTCTTGTGGACATAGGGAACTTCATGTGCGCAGACGAAACAAGCGCCAACGCCCTGGCGCGGGTCATGCCCTATGCCTTCCACGTCCACGCCAAGGATTTCCTCTGGAAAAGCGGGACAGAGCCAAAACCCGATGATTCCTGGTTCCCCACCAGGGCAGGGAACCACCTGAGAGGCACCATTCTGGGGCACGGGGCCGTTTCGGTTTCCCAGTGCCTCGGATACATAAAAAGTTCGGGATACCAGGGCGCTGTTTCCCTGGAATTCGAAGGTTCCGAAGAGCCCCTGGAAGCCATACAGAGGGGTTACAAATTCCTCAGCGCCTGGCGCTGAGGAGCAGGCTTTTCCATCTCCATTCAAGGGGCCCCTGGCGGGTTCTTTCTTCCAGGATTTTGCGGACCAGGGCGAAATCCCCCTCTCCCAGTTCACGGGCTATAAAGGAACCCCAGGGCGAACGGTCCCTATCAAACCAAAGAGAAAGATCCCGCGCCGAAAGGAGCCGTTCTTCCTTTTGATCCAGAAGGCGCGCGTTGGTAACAAAACCGGCGCTGTTAAAGCACTTTTCCAGGACCCCGGCGTCCCAGGCCAGGCGGCTGTTTTCATCTTCCTGGGGGCTAAAAAACAGACGCTCCGCTGCAGCCAGCTTGTCCGTCAGCGCCTCAGGGGCGGAACACTCCTCTTTGAGGATACGGGAAATCCGTTCACCCAGAACGGGAGGGGACTGGAGGACCGAGAGGTCCCCTTTGGGCGCGAGGAGTTCAAAAGCCGCTCTGGCAAAGGCGGAAAAGATCCCGCTTCCCGAAGCGGCCCTGCGCCAGGGTTCCCTGGCAAGGATATGGTCGAACGTTTTGCACGAAAACAGCGCCTCTGCGGTTTCTGTTTCCGGGAGGGTCCCTGCGGGGCACACCCCGATGAGAGGCTGTTCGGTTTCGTTCAGCGCCGCGCCGAACCGGAGCAGCGCTTCCCGGGCGGTTTCCGTATCCACCACAGCGGCGGCAAGGCCCTCCGGGACCCGGCGCAGGCTTTCCCAGAGAAGGAGGCCGTCGTTTGCCGCCGCGATGAGAATACGATCATGCCGGACTATGCGGCACGGTTCAAGGATACGGTCCCGGTCGGATAAAAGCAGGGCGCTGCGGCCCGATTCCAGCCGTTTGAACCAGCCCTCCCTGCCTTTAGACGCCGCGGACCAGGTCAGGACTTCTCCCTCTGCGGCTGAAGCGGGATTTTCACCTGAAAGCCCCTCCCCCGGAGCGTCGCCTAACACAACCGCCCCCTGGATTTCCCGCTTTCGCAGAACCTCGTCCCTGATACCGCCTTCGTACCCGACCGGGGAGGGTACGTAGAAAGCCTTGCCCTTGAGGGCTGTAGGCAGGTACTGCTGCGCCGCCCAGTGATCCCGGTAGGCATGGGGGTAAATATAGCCCTCCCCGTGGCCGAAACTTTCGGCGTCCCTGCTCGCGTCCCGGAGGTGGTTAGGGACTTCGGCGTCCTCCTTGTCCACCTCCGCCAGGGCGTCGAAAAAAGCCATAGCAGTGTTGGATTTAGGCGACGTGGCCAGGTAGAGGCAGGCCAGGGAAAGGGCGAAGTTGCCTTCAGGGAAGCCGATGCGGTCAAAAGCTTCGGCGCAGGCTATCACCTCCCGGACGGCGTTGGGGTCCGCCAGGCCCACGTCTTCCATAGCCAGGATGATCATGCGCCGGAAAATAAAGGACGGATCCTCCCCGGCCCGGACCATTTTGGCCAGCCAGTAAAGAGCGGCGTCAGGATCGCTGCCCCTGACGCTCTTGATAAAAGCCGATATTGTGTCGAAATGATAGTCCCCGTCCCGGTCGTAGAGCACCGCCCGGCGCTGTATGCTTTCCTCTGCGGCCTCAAAGCCGACCTGTATTTCAGCCCCTTCAGGGGGGGGCCAGCCTGTTACGGCGCTGGTCTCAACTGCCAGTTCCAGGGCGTTAAGGAGGCTCCGGGCATCCCCCCCGGCTACTTCCACCAGGTGTTCCAGCGCCCCTTCCTCAAAAAGGACCTTCCATTTACCGTAGCCCCGTTCCCTGTCCGCCAGGGCGGAACGTCCTGCTTTCATGAGATCTTCGGAACCCAGGGGCTTGAGCTGGAAGATGCGGCTCCGGCTTACCAGGGCGCGGTTAACTTCAAAGAAGGGATTCTCCGTAGTAGCGCCGATGAGGATCACCGTGCCGTTTTCCACCCACGGAAGGAGGGCGTCCTGCTGGGCCTTGTTCCAGCGGTGCACCTCGTCTACAAACAGAATAGTCCGTTTGCCGTAGAGCCGCCGCCGTTCGTCCGACCTGTCGATGACTTCCCGTATGTCTTTGATCCCTGTCAGCACAGCGTTGAGGCTTTCGAAGGTGCTGCGCGTGGTATTGGCGATGACACGGGCCAGGCTGGTCTTACCCGTACCCGGAGGGCCGTAGAAAATAACCGAAGAAAGGCGGTCCGCCTGGATAGCCCTGCGGAGGAGCCTGCCGGGACCGACAATATGATCCTGACCTATGACATCGTCCAGGGTCCTGGGACGCATACGGTCCGCCAAAGGGCTCTGTTCTCCCGCCGCCGCCCCGGGGACCGTAAAAAGATCGCTCACCGCCTTGGTGGAAAGCCTATTCTTCGGCGTTCCACGATCCGCCTCTCAGGGACTGGAGCCCGTTATTGGCAGTAGCGGCGAAGATGACAGGCGGGTTTTTGGGCTCCACCTCCTCAGGCACTTGTAAAATAGAATAAACCGAATACCTGGCTATGCTGGCCTCGTATCCGCTTTTGTTTGATGTACTAACGCTGGAAGGCGATCTGCTGCCGGGAGTATAAACATTACTGTTAACCAGCTTCCCGTCTGAATCAAGATCG
>JAISZE010000016.1 GCA_031269405.1 Treponema sp.
CGCCGATTTGAAGGTAGCCCGGATTTCCTGGAGCCCCTCTTCCCATTTCCACAGCCAGAAAATGTCTATATGGGCATTCCCGATAAGGTGGATTGTTTCTTTCATGGTAATTATCCTCCACTAATAAAGTTGAATATGATAACAAAACCAGCCGCACAGGTCCGGTTTCATTGGAAATAGCGAAAATGGAAAGAAACAACATGGGGAATTCCTCTGTATCGCATTTTAGCCCTCCAACACCAAGTGCCCGAAGAATTCAGGCCTGTGGTAATCGGGCTTTTCGGTATCCACCTGGTTCCAGACAAGATAATGAGGCGTTTTTGTTTCGTCCCCGCACTTGTAGAAGTTGGCGGTAATGGTCCGGCCTTTTTCAAGGCTGAAACCGGGGCAGTACAGGGTTATAAAAGAAGCGGGAACAGCGAACTCGACGCCCCAGAAACCGCCTGATGCAAAAGGTTTAACCGAAAAAAACCCGCGGTAGTTTGTAACAAGCTGCCGTATCGAAAGAATCCTGCCTGTACCGAAGCCCAGGTAGAGCGTGCCTTTGGGATTGAATTCAAAATTAAAATAACGCTCGTCTGCCAGAGGGCTAAAAAAGAATTCCAGGCAGCTATCCAGGCACACCATGTCCGTGTCGCCTGAAAAACGGGCCAGGGGATCTGTTTCGCAGGCTGCAAGCCGCACGTGTAAAACCCTGCCGTCGTGGCATAGTTGGGCAAAGACTTCCATAGAAAGGGGAAATTCCTTCCATGGAAGTATATCCACAGGCAATTTCTCAATTGTATTCCAGTCAGGAATTCCCGTAACCCGCAGTATCGTTCCGTTTCTCATCAAGTCCTCCTATCGAATAACAATGTTCACGAGTTTGTCCGGCACAGTGATAACTTTTACCACTTCGCGTCCTTCAGTCCACTTGAGGACCCCGGGCAATGATCGGGCGGTTTTTTCAAGCTCCCCCTTAGGCGTCCCGGAAGGAGCGCTAAACTTGTCCCGGATCTTGCCGTTTACCTGGACCACCACAGTAGCCTCCCTGTCCGCAGTGAGGCTTTCATCATATTGAGGCCAGGGAGTTTTGGAAACCGATCCGGTATGCCCCAGTCTTTCCCAAAGCTCTTCCCCCAGATGAGGGGCATATACGGAAAGCATGATCACCAGAGGTTCCCAGAGAGAGCGGGGGACCTCGTTCAGCTTCGCCAGCTCGTTGGAGTAGATCATCATCTGGCTGATGGCAGTGTTGAAGTTGAGCGCCGCCGTGTCGCCCCCCACCTTTTTGATAGTCTTGTGGAGGAGCCTGGCCAATTCGTCGTAATGCGCCGCTGTGCCGGTAAGGGGCTTTTCGCCAATCGCCCACAAGCGCTCCAGAAAACGGGACACGCCGATGAGACCCGCTGTACTCCAGGGCTTGCTTACTTCCAGGGGACCCATGAACATTTCGTAGACCCTGAGGGAATCGGCGCCGTAGTCCCGGATAATCTCATCAGGGTTGATGATGTTTTTAAGGCTTTTTGACATCTTGGCGATAACTTCCGTCACCTCCCCGCCGGACGCTTTTTCGACAAAACGCCCGTCAGCTTGTTTCTCTACCTCGTCCGTAGGGACCAGGGTCTTATCCTTCCGCTGGTAGGCAAAGCTGGTGATCATCCCCTGGTTCACAAGACGCATAAAAGGCTCTTTGCTGTTCACCAGGCCGGCGTCGTAGAGAACCTTGTGCCAGAAGCGGCTGTACAGAAGGTGGAGGACCGCATGCTCCACGCCGCCAACGTAGAGATCTACCGGCGCCCAGTAGTCCTGCCTGTCCCCGGCGGCAAAAGCATCAGCGTTATGGGGATCGGTGTAACGGAGATAATACCAGCAGGAACCAGCCCACTGGGGCATAGTGTTGGTCTCCCGTTTTGCGGGACCCCCGCATTTGGGACAGACCGTGTTTACCCATTCGGAGATAGCCGCCAAAGGGGATTCGCCTGTGCCCGTAGGCGCGTAGGACTGCACGCCGGGCAGCCTGAGGGGGAGGTCCTTTTCCGGCAAAGGGACAATGCCGCAGCTATCGCAGTGGACGATAGGAATAGGCTCCCCCCAGTAACGCTGGCGGCTGAAGATCCAGTCCCGGAGCTTGTAGTTCACCGCTTTTTTACCGAAACCCTGTTCTTCCACCCAGGCGGTAACCCTCTCTTTGGCTTCCGCTGTCGGGAGGCCGCTGAACCGCCCGGAGTTTACCGACCAGCCCTCGGCCGCGGTATATTCGCAAACCTCTTCGAGACCCCCATGCGGCCCGGCGGAGGGAGGCGAATTCGACACAACCTGCTTTATCGGCAGGTTGAAAGTCCTGGCGAATTCCCAGTCCCGCTCGTCGTGGGCCGGAACCGCCATGATGGCCCCAGTACCGTAGGAGATGAGGACATAATCGGCAATCCAGATAGGGATCCTGCCGCCGTTTACGGGATTGACAGCGTAAGCGCCGCTCTCGACGCCGGTTTTAGTTTTAGCCAAATCCGTGCGTTCCAGATCGCTTTTTTTGGCAGCCTCTTCCAGATAGGCGCTTACAGCGGCTTTCCGCTCCGGGGCGGTGATTTTTCCCACCAGAGGGTGCTCCGGCGCGAGGACCATGTACGTAACGCCGAAGAGAGTGTCGGGCCGGGTGGTATAGATCTCAAGGGTATCAGGATAACCGTCGATTTTGAAGATAACGTTAGCCCCTTCGGAACGGCCTATCCAGTTGCGCTGCATCTGTTTGACCGGTTCGGGCCAGTCAACCAAGTCCAAGTCCTCCAGGAGCCGCTCTGCGTAAGCGGTGATTTTCAGTATCCACTGGCGTATACGTTTACGGACCACCCGGGTCTTACAGCGCTCGCAGAAACCGTCAACCACTTCCTCGTTGGCGAGCCCGGTTTTGCAGGAAGGGCACCAGTTGATAGGGCTTTCCGCCTCGTAGGCCAGGCCCTTCTCAAAGAGTTTGAGGAAAATCCACTGGGTCCACTTGTAGTAGTCTTCGCTGGAAGTAGCCAGCTCCCGGTCCCAGTCGTAGGAGAACCCCAGGGACTTGATCTGTTTTCTGAAGCGATCGATGTTCTCGGCAGTGATTTTCGCCGGATGGACTCCCATCTTGATGGCGTAGTTTTCAGCCGGGAGCCCGAAGGAGTCGAAACCCATAGGATGAAGCACGTTGAAGCCGTTCATGCGGAGGTAACGGCAGTAAATATCCGTGGCCGTATAGCCTTCCGGGTGGCCCACGTGGAGGCCCTGGGCCGAGGGGTAGGGGAACATGTCCAGGACATAGCGGCGCTTGTCCTTAGGGAATGAAGGGTCTTCCACAGCCTTGAACGTCTTGTGATCTTCCCAGTATTTTTGCCACTTTGGCTCGATAGTTTCAAAAGGATACTTTGCCATGAAACCGGCTCCTTATCTATATGGGTTATATATACTATAATTTCTAGCCCTCCAGTTCAAGGCAAGGGGGAGGGGAAGAAGGAGAGGGCGGCCAGTATTCCCCCAGCGCCATGCTCCGTAAACGATAGATAGTATATGATAGTACACCGGCGTGCCGGCGGCCCTTGCCGCCGCTGTGTCGGCAGCCCTTGCGCCACCTGGGGGAGTCATTGCGCCACCTGGGGCGGTCGTTGCCCCACCTGGAGCAGTCGGTGAAAACCGGTCAAAAACCGTGGAACTCTCCTTCCCGTCTGGGGGAACCATCATACAAGCGGCGTATACGCCGCAAAAAGGAGCTGTTATGTGAAATTGGGGCAGAATGGTTGACAAAATTAAAAAATAATATAATAATAAATTGTGGATAATTTAGACGGTGATGCAAGACGGAAAAATACTATTTTATGAGGTAGTGAAAACAATGTTTGAACAAAAAAAATTAACCATCGAAGATGATGTTAAGAATTC
>JAISZE010000022.1 GCA_031269405.1 Treponema sp.
CCTTACATCACCCCAATAAAAAGCAGCCTGCCTTGTCATATCCCGTCAGCGTAACATATTCCGCTAAATGGTCTTCGCGGTAGGTCCGCCCGTAGAAATGGGTCGCAAAACGGCCCGATTCCTGCCGGTACACGTTGCCCTCTATTATAAACTGCTCTTTGTATTTTTCGCCGATCACAGACATTACTGCGGCTCCCGTATCCGGCACACCGGCAAAAACATTATTTCTGATGGTACAATAAATCTCCCCCGGAGGCAGTTCGCTCTCGATAAACCAGATAAGAATGAACCAGCCGTCATGGCAATCGTCAGGGACGCCGGGTAACTCGTGTATTCTCGTCGCCTCGCCCTGGAGGGTAAAGGGGCCGCCTGCTTCCAGGAATACGTTGTTTTCGACAAATATGTCCTTTGAAGAAGGTCCCCGCCATTCGTAGGCGCAAAGCCCGCACCGTAAAAATACGTTGCTGCGGATATAAAAGCGTTCCGGCACAGCGCTTTTCCCAAACTCGCCCTGGTGGGTTACCGCGCTGTCGTAAATATCCCTGAATACGCAGTGTTCCACCACGCAGTCTTCAGCGCCGTTCCAAAACTCGACGGCGTTCCCATACCTGAGCTTCCGTGAGAGATCGAACATCGCGCCGCCTATGTATTGAAAAAGACAGTTGCGGATATGAACATGGGCGCCAAAATCCGTTGTGTAACCGTGAATGCCTGTCTTTTCAACAGTAAAATGTTCAAAGATGATGTAACGCCTGCCCATGACGGCGCCTTTTTCTTTTTGTGTCAGGATCTCAATGGATTGATAGACTTCAGCGGGATTCCCGGCGCTTGCCAGGTACAGTTCCTTAGGCATCCGCTTCGCCTCGTCATCATCGTAGGCGGAAAAAAAATACTCCCCCTGGGAAAGGAGCCGATCCCGTGACCACCGGAGCTTGCCGAAAGAAGAACCGCCGTTGAAAACAAAGCCGCATACATCCCCGTCAACAGCGCCGCGGAAGCGCCAGATTCCCGGCGACGATTCAGCCCACATCGCGGCGTTGCCGCCGTCTACCGAAGGATTGATCACCGGGTTAGGCCCCTGGCCGTAGGCGCTGTAGGTGATATACCCGGTTTCATCACCATCGCAGAGTTTAAGGGCATCGCGGATCACCGATCCCCTCTTAAAAAGGACGCTGTCTCCGGGGCGGAAAACCCTACCCGCAATAGTCTTTAGCGGTGCGGACTCGTTTGTGCCGTCAGCGTTGTCGTTTCCGTTTTGCGAATCAATGTAATACGTCATGTTATTCCTCCATTCTTTGCCTGTTTATGTTTAGTGTCTGTCCACAAAGTCGGTTACTTTGTGGACAGACCGCGGACTTTAGTCCGATGCATTTTTTCGCCAAGGAACCTTCGGTTCCCAGGCTACAAAAATGCCTTTTTTAAGGTAGTCTGTCCATAATGTGTCTACATTATGGACAGACACTATTTACACCCCGCCGATGTAAAGCCGCATAGTATACAACCCCGCACGCACGCGGTATTCCTCCCTGGTGTCGGGGCCGCAGGTAGCGGTTCCCACGCCTCGCTGGGCAATGTCGAGGTTCAGCGTAAAATAGCCATTGGGCCCCCCGGCGGTGTCCACAAGGTCGCAGGTATGCAAGGCGTTGAGCATGTTCTCCTGGGTATACCGCAGGACGCTCATATTCAAAGGCGCGGCGCACCAGACGGTAAGGGCTTTGGGCTTTCCCGCCGCCGGGGAATCGTTCAGCATAGTAAGGTTCCGCACAAAACTCCGGTTCCCGTTTTCCTGGGGCATGACATAAGGGGTTCCCATTTCAGCGGCTTTATGCTGATAACGGCCCAGGAACGCCCCCGCCAACCGGTCGGGGTAGGACTCGTCCGGGCCGGCGCCGAACCAGGAGATGGTATCGTAGGCGGCGCTTACCGGCGCGGTAACGCCGATTTTGGGCAGTTCCGGCAGGGCGGGATCGAGATCAAACGTAAGATCAAGAATGAAGGGCCTTCCCGCGGCGGGATCGCCTTGTACCAGTACGGCGGTGTAAACACCGAGTTTGGCGTCCCGGTAATCCGCCGCAGCGCCTTTTCCCGCAAGCAGAACCGCCGTGTACCTGGACGCGGCCCAGCCTTCCCAGCGTATGTTTTCAGTTTTTTCGTCTACAGTCCTCATGTGGAGGAGATCATAGTCCAACCAGATGAACATGACCTTACCCTTGTAGTAGAACTCCATGGCAGGATCTCCCTTCATGGAAAGGGCGGTCTTGAGGCCGTCGTTCTGGGTGGGCACCCTGAAAAGGGACGGCCTGAAGGCGGCGGCCAATTCCCCCGCCAGGGGAGCGGCCTCAGCCGAAAGAGGTTTCGCCTCCACCCGTGCTATGGAAACTGTCTGGGGGGTCTCCTTGAGGATGCGTTCGGCCTGGCACACCACATGGCCGGCCTTTGCCCAAGGCGTGTCGTTCTTCAGCTTGAAGTCAAAGTGAAGGTACACCGTACCGCCCAAAGCCGGTAAATCACAGCCCGAAGGCGGCGCCAGGCTACTTTCCGCGGATTCGCCGGGGGCCAACTCCGGCATGGCAACAGTTCCCCGTGCAAGCAACGTTTCGGCGCCCTTCCCGGCGGCGGTATCATCCTGTAGCAGCTTCCATTCAAGGACAAACCCTTCCATGCCGGTAAAATCCTGACGGTTTTCAAGGACAAAGGCCCAGGGCTTCCCGTCCACACCCCTGAGGCGCAGCGGCGCCTGAACCTGGCGGCATTCGGCCATACCCGGCTTGAGCCCCTGGTCGGGCAGGATAAGGCCGTCCACAATAAAGTCCTTGTCCGAAGGCTCGTCGCCGAAATCGCCGCCGTATTTCCAGTATTTGACCCCCTCGGGCGTAAACGCCTCAAGGCCGTGATCGATCCATTCCCAGATAAAGCCCCCCTGGAGGCCGTGGTGGCTTTCGATAGCCTTCCAGTAATCCGCCAGACTGCCGTTGGAATTCCCCATAGCATGGGAATACTCAATCATGATAAGGGGCCGGTCGTCCTGCCGGTACTTTACATAGCCGGTGATACGCTCAATCTGGGGATACATGGGGCTGACCAGGTCGGTGATTTCCCTGCCGGCGTTCCCCTGGTCAAGCCTGACAGCGCCTTCATAATTCACAGGCCGTGAAGGGTCGATGCTGTGTATCCAGGCTGTCATCATGGCGTGATTGCCGCCGCAGCCGCTTTCGTTCCCCAGAGACCAGATAATAACCGAAGGATGGTTTTTGTCCCGCTCCACCATGCGCTGTATGCGGGCCGCAAAAGCGTAACTCCACTCTTGTTCCCAGCAGAGCTGGTGGTAGAAGGCGTGGCTCTCCACATTGGCCTCGTCCACAAGATAAATCCCATACCGGTCACAGAGATCGTACCAGCGCTCGTCATCGGGATAGTGGCAGGTTCTTACCGCGTTGAAATTGTGGGTCTTGAGGAGAACAATGTCCTTCTTCATGGCTGCAGTGGAAAGGGTCTTTCCGGTCTTCTCGTCATGCTCGTGGCGGTTGGCGCCTTTTATGTACACCATCTTCCCGTTGATGAGAAGCTCCCGGTTCGCAATCTTCACAGTGCGGAAGCCCGTTAGAAAGGCAGCGCTTTCGATATGCCTCCCGTCCCGGCTGACGCTCACCTGAAGGACGTACAGATTGGGCGCCTCGTGGGACCAGGGCTTCGGATTGGGCACGGTGATTTCGGCCCTGGCAATATCGGCGTTTTGCTGATAGTTGGGCGTAAATTCCATGCTCCCCCTCGCAAGGGGGCCTTCTTTCACAGCTTTCGCCGCAAACGCCTCCGCACCGGAACGGCTTTCGGGAAGGGCAAAGGGGTAAACCGCGTATTCGATGACAAAAGGAGGCCCCCCATCTTCTACTTCTTCTTCTTTTATGGAAGGCGCTGCATTTCCCAGGGTTACGGCAAGATTGAGTCTCCCCTGGTTCTCATCATTGGAGCCGGGATACGCCCTGACATCCTTTATATAACGCTCTTCAGTGGAATAGAGAAACACGCTCCGGTGAATCCCGCCGTACCACCACTGATCCTGGTCTTCCACATAACTTGCGTCCGAATACCGCACCACTTTGATACAGACAAGATTTTCCCCTTCGTGTACAAAGGGGCTGATATCGTATTCCGAGGGGAGCCGCGTATCCTTACCCGCACCGGCAAAAAAACCATTAATATAGATGAAAAAACAGCTTTCCGCCGACCCTACATGCAGCACCGTCCGGCGGCACTTCCAGCCGGAAGGCAGGGTGAAGGTCCGGCGGTAAAGACCCGTGGGGTTCTGTTCCGGGGCCTTGGGCGGCAAAGCCTGAAAGGGCATCTGCACGTTAGTGTAATGGGGTTTGTCGTAGCCTTGGCGCGCCCAGGCGCCAGGCGCCCTTATGTCCCCCCAGTTCCCCGCAACGTTTCCGTCCGCCGGGCCGCCGTTTTTTACCGGTCTAAAGGACGGCGAAGCCCAGGCGGGAACCTTGAAGCCGCCTTTCCCGGCGCAATGACATTCATCTTCGGGGTCTTCTTCCCGGTAATCGGCGGCGGGCTTGTCCAGCAGCTTGAAAGTCCAGACGCCGTCAAGGCTGAAAACATTGGGGTTCTTCTCCGGCGCAGGAAATTCCGGCCCCGCCACAGCATCGGCAACGGCCGCTTCGGGCGAGGAAAAGGGCAGAAGGGGGCTGCGCATGGGCAAACGGTTATATGCCTGGATTTCAGGGTTTTCCCACACAGGCGGAACAGGTATTGTATTCATAGGTTCATGGTAAAACGGAAAAATCGTTGCGTCAATACGTACTTCGGCTGCTTTTTGAAACGAGGCATTTCGCGGGCAAAGATACCCAGGAGCAAGCTCCTGGGTATCTTCGTTCTGTACAGGCTTATTTCGTCCTCAACGCCTCTTCTTCGGCTTCTTCTTCAAACTGGCGGATGTAAAGATCGTGGTAGCGGCCCCTGGCGCGCATCAGTTCCCTGTGGGCGCCGCGTTCGATGATCTTGCCGTCATGGACTACCAGGATGATGTCCGCGCCCCGGATAGTTGAAAGCCTGTGGGCGATAACAAAACTGGTGCGGCCTTCCAGGAGCTTTGAGATAGCGTGCTGGAGGAGCATTTCCATTTCAGTATCGACAGAACTCGTGGCCTCGTCCAGAATGAAGATCCTCGGATCAGCCAGCACCGCGCGGGCAAAGGAGATGAGCTGCTTTTCACCTGTAGAAAGGCGGTCGCCGCCTTCGCCTACTTCGGTGTCATAGCCTTTTTCCAGCTTGGCGATGACCTTGTCGGCGTGCACGATACGGGCGGCTGCCTCGACCTCTTCGTCCGACGCCTCAAGACGGCCGTAACGGATATTGTCCCTGATGCTGCCGGTAAAAAGGTGGGGGCTCTGGAGCACATAACCCAGGGCGCTGTGGAGCCAGAGCTGGCTCCGCTCGCGGTAGTCCCTGCCGTCTACTAGTATGGCCCCGCTGACAGGCTCGAAAAAACGGCAGACCAGGTTAACCAGCGTGGATTTTCCCGCGCCGGTTTCGCCTACAATGGCCGCATAAGTACCTGCGGCAACCCGGAGGTTGAAGTGCTCCAGCACGTTGCCGGCGCCGTCAGGATACCTGAAGGTTACATCCCTGAATTCCACTTCGCCCTGCAAAGACTCCCAGTTTTCCTTTTTGGGATTAAAGGTGTCTCCGTATTTTTCAATCACCTCTGGAGTATCGGTGATACCCGGCTCCTGCTCGAGGAGGCCTGTTACCCGCTCCACATTGGCCTGGGTGGAAACGAATTCGGTGATATGGTAGGCGATATTTCGGATAGGATCAAAAAAACTACCTGCGTACTGCAAAAAAATCGCCAGCACGGAAAGGTCGGCCCCAAGGACCGCGATCTCGTAACCGCCAAAACCCAGGACCACAGCGGTGGCCACGGAACCGACAAAGAGCACCAGAGGCGTGAACACCGACCGCAGGGCGGCCATGTGGTTGGCGTAACGGCGGTACTCTCCGGTGATCTCCGAATACTCCCTAAGGCTCTCGTCTTCCGTAACCAGGACTTTTACGGTCCTGGCGCCGGTTATCCCTTCGTTCATGGCTCCGGTCATTTTGGAATTGAGCTTACGCATGACCCTGTTTGTAACCAGGATCTTCTTCTGGAAAAACCAGGTGAGGATAGCCAGGGGGGGGATGGTGCAGCAGACGATAATGGCCATCTGCCAGTGAACCGTGAACATAGTGAAGATCACCCCGATGCAGTAGAAAACGGACCAGGAAAAATTAATGAACCCCCAGGCGATAAGATCGCCGATGCGCCCGGTATCCGAATTGGTGCGGGCCATCATGTAGCCTACAGGGGTTTTGTTGTAATACGAAAGGCTCAACTTCTGGAGATGGAAAAAGATCGCGTTCCGCAGGGAACGGCTGATAGTCACTTCGGTCTTGAGGCCCAGAGCGGCGAAGAAACGCACGTTAATGCCCTGGATTAGCATGAGGCCCACAGCGGCTGCCAGGAGAAACCCCAGCCCTTCGGCGCTGCGGGGCTCGATGTTGTGCTTAATGGCGTAGCCCAGGATCAGGGGGAAGCTGACGTCGATGATCGCTGCGCTGAGCATGAGCAGGGCGCAGCGGAGCAGCGCCTTCCGCTGGGGCCAGATAAAGGGCTTCATTTTTTTCCATATCCCCAGGGACACGGGTTTGTTATAATCAAATTCTTCAAAATCTGCCATATAAAATTCCTCTTAAAAATCTTCTCTGTTTCCGGTCTGCAAGTCGAAGATACGGCGGTAAGCGCCGTTCAGCGCCAGGAGTTCCGCATGAGAACCCAATTCCTCTACCACCCCGTCCTGGAGCACCAGTATCTCGTCAGCCTGCATAAGGCTTGAAATACGGTGCGAGATGATGATCACCGCCGCGTCTTTGACCCATTTCCTTATAGAAGAGCGGATCTTCGCGTCAGTTTCGGTATCCACTGCCGAAAGGCTGTCGTCGAAGATCACCACCCGTGGAGCGGAGGCTAGCATGCGGGCGATAGCCACCCGCTGTTTCTGGCCTCCCGAAAGGGTAACCCCGCGTTCACCGACGACGGTTTCATAACCTTCTGCAAACTCCATGATAGTCCCGTCCACCTGGGCCGCCGCCGCGACGCTCCGTATATCCTCAATGCCCATGCCGGGCTTCCCCGCAGCGATGTTTTCCCTGATAGTCTTGGAAAAGAGGAAAGGCTCCTGGAGGCACAGGCCCACGGCCCGGCGCAGATGGCGGCGCTCGTAACAGCGTATGTCCGCGCCGTCCACCGTAACGCGCCCGGAACCTTCAGGAACATCGTAAAGCCTGGAGATGAGATGCACCAGCGTGGACTTCCCCGATCCGGTGCTCCCGAGTATGGCCAGCGTCTTGCCGGGCCTTATGTCAAAGGAAATATTTTTCAGCACCGGTTCGCCCGTTCCATAGGCAAAGGTAACGTCTTCAAAACGGATCTCCCCTTTGATGCAAGGCTGTACGGCTGAAGCGGGGTCAGTCTCGGGCTCCGTAGCCAGTATGTCCCGCACCCGCCCGGCGCTTACCAGGGTTTTTGAAAGATCCGAGAGGATCTGCCCCAGTTGACGCACAGGCCAGATCATCCAGTTGCAGTAGGAGTAAAAAGCCAGAAAGGTGCCCGGCGAAAGCTCGCCCTGCACACTCCGGTAAACACCTGCCGCTACGATGATGGCAAGCTGGAGCCCTGAGATAAAATCGCCGCCGCCCCAAAAAAGGCCCAGCATCTTTCCGATACGAATCCACAAATCGGCGTAGGTTTTGGTCCTCTGGGAAAAGCGTTCCATCTCGTAAGACTCCCTGCCAAAAGCCCGGACCACCCGGACGCCGGTATAGTTCTCCTGAGCGCAGGCCTGCATCATCCCTTCAGCAGCGTCAGCTTTGGTGAACTGCCGGGACACGTGCCTGAAAAACACGAAAGAAAACACGACAATCACCGGGATGAGGATCAGCGCCACAAGGGACATAAAGACATCCATGGAGAACATCAGGAACAGGGCCACCATAAGGACGCAGAAAGTCCGCATCAGTTCCGAAAGCTGGTTCTGGATAAAATTGCGGATATTGTCCACATCCGAGGTGCAGCGCTGGATAATGTCCCCGGTCTGGCAGCTTACGTGCCAGTCGTAGGACAGTTTCTGGATATGACCGTACAGGGTGTTCCGCAGCCTCCACGCCGCGATCTCCCCTACTTCGATGCTGGTGTAACTTCTTACGCCGTTGAGGATACCTGATAAAAAGGCGGCCGCCAGGGTAAGGAGGGCGCAGATCCACAGGTTCTGCCGCAGCGCGGCGGTCCCGCCAAGGGCGTCTACAAAACGCGCCACAAAAGCCGGGGCGTCCAGCGGCGCGTCGCCGATTACGGAGTCGATCGTATAACGGATAATCTGGGGCGACAGAAAGGAGAACGCCACGGTTCCGAACGTGGCAGCGCAGCAAATAAAAAAACTGAAACGGCGATCTTCCACCGCTGCGGCTATCATAGCCGGCCTGCTTTTTGTCCAGGGTAATTTCATATAAACCGCCTTAATCCGCCGTTCCCCTAAGGGCCAGCGCAAGTTCTTTCCAGACCAGTTGATCCCCTTCAGGGAGCTGGGCAAATTCCTCCTGCCTTCCATAAGCCGAAAGTTCAATGAACTGCCCTGTCCGCCTGAGGAGCTCTTTGAATTTCGTTTCATGGAAATCTTTAAGCCACTCGGGGACCTGGCGTTCCCTGCCTTTAGGCGTAAAGAGAAGCCTCGAATAATGAGGGGCGCAGAGCCCTTCGGAAGCGCAGAATGTCTTCCTGAGCTCTTGCTCTTCAACGCTGTCCCCTGTAGCAGAAGCGAGGAAACTCAAGTACTCTTCTTCGATCCTGTCCCGTTCCACACAGACCGGGCAGCGTCCCCCGGGACGCCAGGGCTTGTGTTTTTCAAAAGAAGCGATCCGGTCTTCCAGAATGTCCCTGCCGAGGATCGCCACAGCAAGGCCGTCCCTAAAAGCCGCGAGGTTTCGGGAATGAAAATCGCAGAACCCCCCTGCGGCGCGGTGGTCCGCCCTGAATACCCTGTCCGAAACATGCTCGAAGAGCATGTTGTCGATGTACCGCTCAGCCCTGTCCGCCACGATGCGGCACAAAGGGCAGCCCGGTTTTACCGAAGCTTTTTCAAGCTCGAAAAAATTAATATGTTTATCAACAGCCATGATTATTCCTTTAATAATAATAGTATGGAAACGTTTATACTTCAGTTGTCGGAGGCGCTCGTGATGCGATTGCAGGAACCGGCCAGTTCCCTCACACTCCCCTGGTCTCTACCCTGCCGTCGCTGCGGCCAATAAAAACCGCGGGACTGAAGCCCCCTGGAGGACCTGAAAAAAAACCGTTCTCCACGACTCCGGGAATACGGTTAAGTTCCGTTTCCAGGGCCGCAGGGTCAACAGGTTCCTTAAAACGTACGTCCAGGAGCAGGTTGCCGTGATCGGTGATCACCGGGCCGGCCTTGCGCAGCGCTTCCCTCAGGATCACTTCGGCCCCAAGGCTTTCAAGGACCCTGCTTACAGGGATCCTGGCTTCAGGGACAACCTCGACAGGAACCGGGAATTTGAGCCCCAGGTTCTCCACAGTCTTGGACTCGTCTATCACCAGGGCGTAAGACACCGATGCGTAAGCCACGATTTTTTCCAGAAGCAACGCGCCGCCGCCGCCTTTGACGCAGCGGTTCAGGGGATCCACTTCGTCAGCGCCGTCAATAGTAAGATCCAGCTCTCCGTTAATCTCCCGGGAATTAAGGGTAAAAAGGGGAATGCCCCATTTTTCACATTCAATGATTGTCTGGAAACTGGTAGGCACTGCCAGTATGCCCCGGAGTTTCCCCTCCGCAAGAAGGGCGCCTACCTGCTGTACCGCAGGAATAGCCGTGGATCCCGTCCCCAAGCCCAGCTTCATCCCGCTTTTTACCAGAGCGTCAACTGCGGCTTTTCCGGCCTGTTTCTTCATTTCTTTTTGATCCATAACTTTTTCCCTCCATCTCTCCAGATTCTAAAATCCCACCCTGTTGATAAGCGAAGGCGGAAACTCCTTTCCTGTATAATACTTGTACTGATACCGGGCCTGCCGGAGCAGCATATCATAACCGTTAAGAATACGGCAGCCAGCAGCCTCGGCCCGCCGGAGGCAGCGAGTCTTTTCAGGCTTGTAAACCACATCCATCACCAGTTCCTTCCCCTTGAACTGGTAAAACTCTATAGGATCCGCGCCGGCGTCGGGATCCATCCCTACAGAGGTAGTCTGGATGATAATACCGGCGTACCTGTCCATCATGGCGATACCCTGGGCGTCCAGCCCTGACCATGCGAAACGGTAGGGAAGCGCCACTTCCCGGGCCCGCGCTGCCGTCCTGTTCAGTATAAGGGCCTTCCCTTTAAGGCGGTACACTTCCGCCGCTACTGCCCTTGCGGCGCCGCCCGCGCCTATAATGGTAATTTTCCTGCCCCTGAGATCCCTGCGGCCCGAAAATTCAAGGAGCGAGTCTGAAAAGCCCTGGGCGTCGGTATTGTAACCCATCCAGCCCTGGGGACCGGCTACGATAGTATTACAGGCGCCTATAGAGTTTACCTGTTCGGACTTGTAGGAAAGGAACGGGATAACCGCTTCCTTGTAAGGGACAGTTACCGATACCCCGGCGATTCCCAATACCTCCGCAAGACGCAGGAAAGACTGGATGGAATCCGCGGGAACAGGGACATAAACCGCATCGGTATTTTCTATGCTGAAGATGGAATTGAAAAAAGAGGGGCTCGCCGAAACTTTGAGGGGATATCCGGTTACAGCGAAAATCCTGGTCTTTTTGGTAATCTCCCGGAAACGGTATGTTTCCGCCATCTCCTTGGGATCCAACTGCCCCGATGCGGCTACAGGAAAATCAGCCTCCCCTTTCACCGCCGCATAGCTCAGGTGGGACCCCATATATTCCGCCAGGATGCGGGTATTGGTCCCGTAATCCCCCATACAGAGGAGGATCTTTTCCCTGCCGGATGTTTCCTTCGCAGCCTGGTACACCCTGAGGACATCGTCAAGGTTCCGGGGCATAACCGCAGCCTTGGCAAGCTCGTCCCCTACCCGCCCCAGGGCCCTGAGCTTTCCTGCAAGATCGGAATCCACTCCCTGCATATTATGGTAAGAACGGATGATTCTGGTCCCAAAAGTACGGGCCGCTTCTTCGAGGCTTGGAACCTCAAGATCCTCCTCAAGATCCACATACGCAAAATTGCGGCGCCGGTCCGCTTCGGCAAAAGCCAGCCCTTTGGAAAGTATGGTGATTCTGGCCCCTTCGCCGCCTATAAATTTCCCGCCGTCGATACTCCGCCTGATGGTCAGTATTACCGGAAGGCCCGCCATTTCAGGGAAGCGGCGGAGCCGGAACCGTTCGTCAGGATCCAGGCAATCCGCCCGGAGTTCGGCTATGTCAACGTATTTCCGGTATTTTTCGAGAATCTCTAAATCCCGCTCAAGGGTACGCCCTGTCAGGCACAGGCATATTTTTGCCATTTCTTATCCTATTGCTTCCATCCTAAAAGCCGGAACGGAAAATAAATATATCCGATACGTTTCCGGTCCCGTCAAAATTACATCTCATCGTTACAGGCCAGTTCAAGCCGCCCAGAGAGCAGAGGACGTGATCCCCCTTATCCGAAACCCCTTCCCCGAGGGCTAGAAAAACAGCGCTTTTGGGATCCCCCGCCCGGATCCGGTAGGCCGATTTAAGCCCTATCTGCCAGACCCTGTCCCTGAAGACATAAAAATCCCCCTGGGGATAAACAAAGACCACGTCATCCTGCCATTCCTCAAGCCCCCGGACCGCGTAAACCGCCTGGGGGACGCCGAAGCGCCCTATGAGCTCTTCCAAGGTAAGGCCGATAAAAGAAGCCGGCTCCCCGGCCTGGGAAGCAGGCGTTCCTGTCTGGGCCCATACCGGCGGGACCAGCAGGACCAGCAACAAAGCCGCACCAGGGATATAAAGACGCATTTTATTACTCTACTCCACATAAGGCGCTGATTCAAGCCATAGTATGCCTCCTGTAGAGCACATTTTTGGGGATATATAAGTACGCCGTACCGGCGCAATTTTACGGTACAAGTAGACCCTTCCGCCGTATCGTTAGACCCTTCTACCCTGGAGTTAGACCCTTTTACTCTGGAGTTAGACCCTTTTGCCTTGGAGTTAGACCCTTCTGTCCCGGAGTTAGACCCTTCTGTCTTGGAGTTAGACCCTTTTGTCCCGGAGTTAGACCCTTTTATCGCGTAATTAGACCCTTTTGCGGTGTGTTGGCAGAAATGTGTGTCATTTTGACACACATGCGGGAAAATACAGGAAAAATGAAGGCTGCGGGTAAAACCCGCCTTTATAAAGCGGCTTTCTTTTATCAAGGTTTCAAGATCCCGGTTAGTAACGGAGATGATCCTGGCGTTTATGGGGATGTCGCTGTTTCCCCCAAGGCGGCGGACCTTTTTTTCCTGAAGGACTCTAAGGAGCTTTACCTGGAGGGCCATTGGCCCCCTCCCTATTTCGTCCAGGAAAATGGTCCCCCTTCCTGCCAGTTCGAACAGGCCCTGCTTGCGGCCCGCCGCTCCGGTAAAACTCCCCTTCTCGTGGCCGAACAGTTCGCTTTCCATGAGGCCCCCAAGGAATCAATGCCCTCAAGACCGAGGTATTTCTTCAGCGATTCCCTTATGTTTTTTTCATCGTCAACAATCAGTGAGGCGCAATGCCCGCAAAAATGGTTAAAAAATCAATCGCGTTATATAAAATATCATACACTTGTAAAAGATTATCCAGTATAATATAATGGGATTCATGAATATTGATAGAACAATTTCAACACAAAAGCCTCAATTATTGACCTATTTCAGAAATAGGGGAGAAGAATCTATCGAGGAAATATCAAGAAATTATTCACAAAAAAAATTTAAACAGAAAGCATCAGAAGTAAATAGGGCGATCATCGAAACAAAAAACAAATTGCTATTAACTATTTCACAAAAGGCAAAAGATGAAAATTGGACCCGTATAGATTTATTGAA
>JAISZE010000032.1 GCA_031269405.1 Treponema sp.
GAACTCCGACAACGTGCTCAGGGGCGGGCTCACTTCCAAGCATATCGACTTAAAGGAACTTTTCAGGGTCCTTGAGTTCTCCCCCTTTAGGCCCCAGGTTTTAAGGCCCGGCGTTCAGGCGGAAGACGGGACCGGTGTAGAGAATCGGCCCCTATGTTTTACATACCCGGCTCCCTGCGGGGAATTTTCCCTCTCCCTTATAAAAGGCGGATTAAACCTCTTCTCATCAAAGGGGCCTTCCATAGTGCTTGTTACCGAGGGGGAACTTGTAATCAAAGACAACGGGGACAACGAAAAACTCAGGCTCAGGCAGGGAGAATCCGCCTTTGTCCCCGCCGGTGGAGGGGAACTTAGGCTTTCAGGCGCCTATACCCTCTATGCGGCGGGTGTTGGAGGAACGGCGGCGGACGGCAAAGACACATGAAAATCCTGGTAGACGCCGATTCCTGCCCCCGGCCGGCCAGGGAGATAGTCCTCCGTTCCTCGGCAAGGACCGGGATCAAAGCCTTGTTCGCCGCGAACCGCCCTATTCCGGGCATAACCGGGGAACTTATGGAACTCTGCCCCCCCGGTGAAGGCTCCGCGGATGACCGCATTGTGGAACTGGCCCGGCCTGGCGATCTGGTCCTTACCAGGGACATACCTCTGGCGGAACGGCTGGTGGAACAGGGAGTCAGGGTGCTGGACGACAGGGGAAGAACCTACTCAAAAGAAAATATCCGGGAACTCCGCTCAATCAGGGATTTTATGGTCGGCCTGGCGAAAAACAGCCTCGGTACGGAACGGACCGCCAATTACGGCAAGAGAGAGATTAAAGCCTTTGCCGACAGCTTTGATCGGGAAGTTAGGAAATTGAGTTAGTGGTCGTTATCTACAGTACTTCCTAAAAGAACTCCGGAGTCCTCCGCCCAATAAATAACCACCTCTTCTTTTTCCTGAAATAGCTGTGCTTGGCCGCTGGAAAAAACCTGCACCAGGCCATCTTCCCCCAGGTCAACCTTGTAACTGGTAGACTCGCCCTGAAAAACCACATCCACGATTTTTCCCGACAGGGTATTATAACCTTCCCGCGCAGACTCATTCGGTTCCGCAAGAAAGACACCCTCCGGACGAAGGGAAAGAACGGTCTGTCCGGCTGCGCCTGCCGCCTTCACCACCACGGTTCTTCCACTGGGCAGAGTTAATGTCTCCCCCTCAAGGATACCACGGAGAAAATTGGATTTACCGATGAAATCAGCCACAAAATAATTCACCGGTTTGCTATAGATCATTCTCGGCGTATCCAACTGTTCAATCACGCCGTTTCGCATAACCGCAACGCGATCCGCCATAACAAGGGCCTCTTCCTGGTCATGAGTAACATAAATCGAGGTAATGTTAACACTTTTTTGGATGTGCCGGATGTGCTGCCTGGTCTCCAGGCGCAATTTGGCATCCAGGTTAGACAAGGGCTCATCCAGAAGTAGAACCTGGGGCTTCATGATCAGCGCCCTGGCCAATGCTACCCGCTGTTGCTGGCCTCCGGACAATTGGGAGATAGCCCGCCTTTCCTTCCCCACAAGCCCCACAATGTCCAACATTCGCATCACTTGTTCCTCAATGTATGCGGACTTCTTTTTTTGAACCCGCAACCCGAAGGCGACATTCTCATACACATCCAGATGAGGGAACAGGGCATAATTCTGGAACACCAGGGAGGTGGGCCGCTTTTCAGGAGGAATATACGTAACATTCTGCCCATTCATCAAAATTTCCCCCTCGTCAGCTTCCAAAAAGCCGGACAACAACCTAAGCAATGTGGTTTTTCCGCAGCCGCTTGGTCCCAGAAGACAAAGCATTTCTCCGTTTTCTACTTCCAGGGAAACGTGATTGACCGCTTTCACGGATGAAAAATTCTTGCACAGATTATGGATTTCCACCATCGCCATAACAATTTGCCTCCGGAATTACAATTTGAATTTCTCCAGCCCGATAAACTTATTGATGAGAAACAGGGCGCCCAGCGATAAAGCAATCAACAGGCTGGACACCGCGGTTACCGTAGGCTCCACGCCGTGTTCAAGCATAGAAAATATGCGAACGGGTAAAGTAATGGTACTGCCTCCGGCCAGGAATACACTGAGGGAGGTTTCATCCAAGGATACGATAAACGCAAACAACGCCGCGACAATAATGCCCGGCTTGATAATGGGCAGAGTAATCTTCAAGAATGTGTAAAACGGACTGGCGCCCAAATCCCGGGCCGCTTCTTCTATTGAAGTATCGAAACCCACGAGGCTCGACAGTACCATCCGAACCACATACGCCGATGACATTAAGATATGCGCGACCACCAGTCCCTGAAAGGTCGCAACCCAGCCGATTGCCGCGAAGGCACGCAGCAACGCCAGGCCGACAATAACGCCGGGCAGCATGAGCGGGGAAAGGAAGATAGTTTTCAACACTTCACTCCACCTGAATCTGTACCGGCTCAGCGCCAGGGCGACAACTGTCCCAAGAATCAGGGATATTGCCACAGAAATGAGTGCCAGGCGAAGACTCAATAAGAAAGAACGGAGATATTCCGTCCTGATAAACAAGCCTTCGTACCATTTCAAGGAAAACGCTTTGGGCGGGAACGTGATTCTGCTGGATTCAGAAAAGGAACTGAGGATCACTACCGGCAGGGGCAGGATGATAAAAATCAGCACCAAAATCTGCAATGCCAAAAGCAGAAACCTGGGCAATTGGAAAGATGTCTTACGGATGTCGCCGGTCAGCGGGCGTTCCCTATACCTAATGAAACTACATCGAAAATCGTACCATTTGTTTTTGAGCTTTCGCATCCCCCGGCGAAAGGGCGTTTCATAATTAATTTCCCGATAGATGCCGGAACGATCACCCATCTTTTCTACCCGCCCGGTAATTCTGTTGAAAAGAATAACCAGCGTCAGGCTAAAACAGAGGAGAAGGGCGTCAATAGCCGAAGCGAAAGGCCAGTTCAGGATCGTCATGGCTTGCTGGAAAATCAGGATAGTAACTACCATAATCTTACCGCCGCCTAAAAGCCTCGGGGTTACAAAAGAACTAAAACTGAGCAGAAACACGAAAATACTGCCCGCCACCATCCCAGGCGTACTAAGGGGGAAAACCACTTTGAGAAAGGACTGGATTTTACCACAGCCTAAGTCTTTCGCGGCATCCTCCAGGTTGAAATTGATATTTTCCAATACCCCTTTAATGGACAAAATCATATAAGGAATAAATACCTGGGTGAGACCCAGCACAATTCCGGGATAACCGGGGATAAACGTTACTTTTGGGAACCCCATGAGGGCGATCATCTGA
>JAISZE010000073.1 GCA_031269405.1 Treponema sp.
CCCCCCCCCCCCCCACCCCACCCCCCCGCCCCGCGCGCCCCCCCCGCCCCCCCCCCCCCCCCCCCCCCACTCCAAGAGGCGCTATTAGCCTATATACTATAGAAGAAAGAGAAACGTTACTGCCCCTGGCAAATGCGGACATAACCCACCTGTACAAGAAAAAACGATTTGTTTTCCAAACCGCCGCGCCTCGCGGAGCCGGAAAAGCCGCCGTCCCTATGGGACGGGTGTATATTAAAGTCTCCTGACTTGGGGGCATCAAGGCCGCTTAGCCTTCCCGGCATACGCCAGTGGCTGTTTGCGGCGGCCTTGAGCGGAACGGTTTTGCGGCGGCCCCGGAAGTTCCGGTTCCTGCAAAATCCTTCCGCCCCCTTACAGTTGCGGGCCAGTAGGGGATTTTCACCCCATTCCTCTAAAATATACAGATACAGTTTACAATAGAAATAAAACAGTGTCAAGCGGAATTCGGTAAAATTTCAAAAAAAAGCATTTTTTTTAAGAAAAAAAAGGAAAAAAAGAAATCCACCGGCAAAGAAGCCGAAAAAGGAAGTATAATATAGAAGGTAATGGAAGGTAAAAGAACAAAAACAATCCCCCCGGCGGGCGGGATTTTTAGGAAAACCGTGTTTTTTGGAAATAATGCGGTATTATATGTATAGATATGTATAGATGTTTACCTAAACAGGGAGAAAGGGGATGGTTGAACTAAGAGATACCATAACTCTTAGAGAAGCGAGAGAGGTGCTTGAGAAGTACTACTATACAGAAACGCCTTTGCCCTCAAACGAGGAGTTTAGTAAAATGTACAATCTAAAGCCCGAGGCGCTGGATTCTCTTTTCAAAAAACTCGATTTTTGTTCGCATTACCCCGATGCCATGGGCATTGATTTCATATTCAACTATTTTAAGGACTAATCGCTGCGGGGGCCGGGCCCCAGGGTATGAACCAGGAAGGATTCGAAGTAATCCGGCAGAGGGGCGCTTATGTCCAGACCTTCAGGAACCAGAGGCGGGAAAGGCGGGAGGAACAGCCGCGAGGCGTGGAGCAGGAGGCGCTTTAAGCCCAGGGTTTTCCGCAGTGTTTTGTTCAGGCGGAAGTCGCCGTACTTGTCGTCCCCAAGCACAGGGCAGCCGATACGGGCTAAATGGCGCCGGATCTGGTGCATCCTTCCGGTTCCCAATTCCAGATCCAGATGGGAAAAGTCCCGGCCCCCGGCGTTCCAGGAAGAAAGAAGGGTGTAAAACGTTTCGGATTCGAGTTCCCTGCCCCGGACGTCAAGGCTCAGACGGATAAGCCCCTGGGCGGGCGAGGGGAGGCCGGAGCAGACGGCCTGGTACTGCTTTATGACGCCCTTTTCGCGGTCCTGCGGCGTTCCGTTCCCGGCCCGCCGGCTCCCGAAAAGGGCTGAAAATCCGGCGGCGGCTTCCCGGTCTTTGGCGACTAGTATCAGGCCGGATGTGTCCCGGTCCAGGCGGTGGACCAGAAAGGGCCGTACCGCGCAGGTTTCAGCCAGCAGGGAGTCCAGAGAAACTGTAACCCCCTCGCCGCCCTGCACCGGCAGGCCCGGGGGTTTGTTCAGGACCATACAGCTCCTGTTTTCAAAAAGAACGGGTATTTGTTGCTTCATTGTACGGTAGTAAGTATACTATACAAATGAAAAAAATGCTCCTTGCGCTTCCGCTCTTTGTTCTTCTGACCTTTGTTCCGGTTACAGCCGGGGGTTCTCCCCTGTATTCCCCTACCTGGGGTTTCAGGCTGGACCTTCCTGAGGATTATGAATTCTCCGGAGGAGACGGCAAAAACACTTTTTCCTTTACCACCGGAGACGGGGCGTGCCTTGATTTGGCTGTGTATTCCCAGGGTTCAGGCAGGAACCAGTACCAATCCGCGGAAGCCCTGGCGAAGGATGTACAGCGCCGCCTTTCCGGCAGCGGCGGGATCGACGTCTTCGAATACCGGCGCAAGGAGGCGGCGATTATGGAATTGTCGTTCTCCGCAGGAAAACAGATGAGCGGCTGGGGGCTTTGCATAGAGCTTGGGGATATTGGGGATAGGCCTCAGAACGCCAAACAGTCTTTCCTCCTGGCCCTGGCCTTCGGCCCTGCGGAACGGAAGGATCTTCAGCAGCTCTATTTCTCCGCCCTGGATTCCATAATCCCTGAAGACAGCGACCGGCATTATCCCGGCCCCATAACGGACTACAGTTATCCCAGGGAAAAACGGAAGCTCATGCCTCTGGCGGGGCTTGACGCGGAAGCGTGGTTTTATGAAGAGGACGCCGAAGCGGCCCAGGCTCTGGTGGACCGGGAATTCGCGGTCCTCCGCCGTTACGCCTCAAGTCCGGTGTGGAAAGAAGCCTGGACCAGGTTCTACCGCGCCATATACCGGGATTCCTACGACCGCCTCATAAACGCCGCTTTTATTGTGGAACGGAAGCTGAACGTACCGCCTCTGGAAAACCGCGATTTTGCTCATTCCCTGCTCCAGTGGGTGCAGTCGTTTAAGTATGAACGGAATCTTATTGGCAGCGATTTTGTCAACCTCGTGAGCGCCGCCATTGAGGGCCGGGGGGACTGCGACAGCAGGGCCCTGCTTTGGGCGGTGATGCTTAACCAGGCGGATATTCCGGCGGCCATCATGGTCTCCAGGGAATACAGCCACGCTATGGGTCTTGCGGAGCTCCCCGGCGGGGGAGCGCATTTTACGGTAGAAGGGAAACAGTGGCTCGTGGCGGAAACGACCGCCAGGGTTTCTATCAGCCTTATCGGCGAGAAGGTAAGCGATATATCAGGCTGGCTGGGGATTGTATTCGAATAAGTTTAGTTATCCGTCAGAAGGGTGTAAACTTTCCGGGGCGTTTTTGCCGAAAGAAGGGCGTTCCTGAGCTTCCTGTTTTTTAGCCTGGCGCTGAAAAATGAAAGGGTCTGGAGATAGTAGGCGTGCTGGTTGTACGCGGCGGCGATCATGATGAGGATCCTAACAGGCTCGTCGTCCAGGGTCTGGAAATCCATGATGTCCGTCCGGCTTATGCCTACGGATGCTACCAGGTCCGTAACGGATGAAAGCCGTACATGGGGAATGGCAATGCCCCGGCCAATGGCGGTGCTCATGAGTTCGTCCCGCTTGAGAATTTCCCGAAGCAGTTCCTGGCTGTTTTTGATCTGCGGCGCTGTGGAAATATTCCCCCCCAGGGCGGCCAGGGCGTCGCGCTTGGATGGGTAATCGAGAAAAATAATCCTGTCAGGAGATATAATGGTTTCCAGGTGAATGGAATCGCTTGGGGGTATAAACTGGTTCGGCGAAAGACGATCGTTGACCCATTTTTCTATTTCCAGTTTCTTGAAACGCCAGACAGTACCGATTTTTCCTGAAGGAATTTCGCCTTTCTGGGCCCAGTCATAGACTGTACGCTCAGAAACCCGCAAATATTTAGCAACCTCTTCGATAGTGAGGATATCATCAGTCATTACCTCAATATAGTATGATACCGTACAAAACGTCAAGCTATGCTAAATTATGAAGGGAATCGTAAGGGTATAAAACGCCGATGGTAGTATCCACCCTTTCCCCGGAACTGCCCCCGAAACGTACCGGCGCGCCGGAGGGCATAAATTCGCTCAAAACTTGCCGGCAGGCTCCGCAGGGCCCTACGGGGCAGAAAGAATCAGGCGTCGCTATGGCAAGGGCGGTAAAACGCCGCCGGCCTTCGCTTACCCCTTTGAACACTGCGCTGCGTTCGGCGCAAACGGTGAGGCCATAGGAGCGGTTTTCCACGTTGCAGCCTGAAAACACCGCGCCGTCCTCTGCCAGCAGCGCGGCGCCTACCCGGAATTTGGAATACGGCGCATAAGCCGCCTCTGCTGCTGCGGCGGCAATCCGGTAGAGTTCATCCATAGTAACGGTATCCATTGTTTCCTCCGCTTATGTGAGTTGATTCGTCCCTGAATATAGCTTATACTTTTTCATTATACTATCGGGGGGGTATGTGGTAAAAGAAAAGAGGAAATACTGGCTTACCGCGGGAATTCTGGTATTTCTTGCGTATGTCTTTGCCGCCGCCCGGCCTATTCCAGAAGAAACTATACTGGTTTCCAGGTGGCTCAGTTCCCTGGAATCCAGTTATCCCGTGGCGCTAGGAGGAAGCCCCCAAGATAGCAGCCCTCCTTTTCCTTTCAGCCTTGGGAACCGTTTCGGCTATATGCATGACGATGGGCGTTTTGCTATCAACCGGATTCGGAAAGGTTATGTCTCCCTTTCACCGGAGCTTTGGGTGGAATACGATGCCCTGCCCCGGAGCCTCGAAATCAGGGACCGCCAAAACCAGGAGGTCCTCAGTATCAGCAACCCCGGGGGTTACCCCCTTTTCCTGGATAACACCATTTTTATTGTAGGGAACGAACAAAATTCACTCACGGCTCTGGATTCAGACGGTAGAGAGCTGTGGACCTATGATTTTCCCGCGCCGCTGACCTGTATTGACGCTGCGGCGGGGTTTGTTCTTGTAGGCACCCTTGACGGAGCGGTAGAGTTCCTGGACTCCCGGGGGGGGCAGGTGTTCCCGCCTTTTGAACCTGGCGGCTCCAGGCTGGCGGTTATACTGGGCTGCGCCATATCGAAAGACGGTTCCAGGCTGGCGCTTGTATCGGGTATAGACGATCAGCGCTTTCTCGTCCTGGAAAAGTCGGGAGACGCCTACAGGGTGGTATATCATGAATTTCTAACAGACGGGTTCCGCAGGGCTGTGCATGTGGCGTTTGTCGACGGCGGCAGCCGGGTGGCTTTTGAAAGGGAAGACGGTATCGGCATCTACGATATAGCGTCCCGTACCGGTGTTACCCTGCCTCTTGAAGGGGAGATGATAGCGATGGATACAAGCGGGGACAGCAGCTTCCTTTTTCTCATCACTTCCCAGGGGGCCCTGCGGAAACGTCTGGTTGCTATACGGTATCCGGGAACCGTTTTCATGGAAGCTCCCTTTAAAAGCGAACATGTTTTTCTCAGCCGGAGGGGTTCAAAGCTCTATGCCGGCGGGGACTTGGCTATTGCTTCTTTTGAATTAGGGAAAAAATAACATGAACGTACTGCGCTGTATCCTGTGCGCCGGCATGGTAACATGCGGCGCCTTCCTCCAGGCTATGGACTGGCCGTCCCCGGGAGGGATAATGGCTGGAAACTTCGGCAGCAACAACGAGGGCTCCCCCCTGCTGGGCAACGCTTTTGAGTCTGAAGGAAGCGTTACCGCTGCGGACCGCGGGGAGCTGCTTTTCCGGCGCCGTTTCCAGGACGACTGCGCTTCCCGCCTCCCCTCTCCTCTGGGCGCGTGGCTTGCGCTGGATCACGGCGACGGGATTATCAGTATCTACAGCAGAATTGCCGAAGGAGATCCCGCAAATGTCCCCGGGGGGGTGGAAAAAAACAGCCCCCTTGGGGGGGCAGGAACTTCCGGCTGGTCAAACAAAAAGGGCTTTTATTTTTCCCTCTTTGACCGCCGGGAGCGGCGCTGGATAAACCCGTCTATGATCATCAGCCCCATGGAAGACGCCCGGCCCCCGCTTATAATCTCCGTGCGCCTTACCGATACCGCAGGCAGCAGCATCGACCCCGGCCAGACCAGGACGGTAAGCCAGGGCCGCTATATAATTTCCATCGGAGCCTCAGATACCCTCAGGGAGGGGGGTGAAAGCCCCCTGGCCCCCCACCGCATTGTCTGTATGGTCAACGGCGTGGAAATCGGGGCCCTCAATTTTGAAACCTATTCGGCCCGAGACGGGTCGCTTATGGTTTACCGGAACGGCCTTATCCCGGTAAAGGAAGTCTTTGCCCCTTATCCTGCCTGGGAGGTTGGGGAAATACGGTTTACCCGGGGACAAGCTGTATTGGAAGTAATAGCCCAGGATATAGCCGGCAATTCCCGTAACGCGGTTTTCCGGCTCCAGGTTGAATGAGCCTTCGTTTTTAATGAAACAAGCTGCGGTCAAAACCTGGTCCACCCCGGCGGCGCGGGAGGAAAGCCGCCTTATACCCTGCGCCCTCTGCGGTTCCCTTTCCTTCAGGCCCGCCCTGGTATGCGGGGGGTTTTCTTACGTGCGCTGCACCCGCTGCGGCCTGGTCCAGATGAATCCCCAACCCCTGGCCGCCGAAGTGGGCCGCCGTTACGGCGAAGCCTATGGGGAAGATTACCTGGCTTATGAACTAAAGAACGAAAAACCTTTTTTAGAACTCCAGCTCCTTGCCCTGAAGGATGCCGGTTTTTGGGATTTTGAAGCTGAATTGAAAAAAAAGACGCTGCCGGGCAAGCCGCCCAGAGTTCTGGATATAGGCTGCGCTACCGGGACCCTCCTGGCGGAACTGCGGGACCGGGGCTGGGACTGCACAGGTGTGGAAATCTGCGGACCCGAAGCCGCTTATGCCCGCAGGGAACGGGGCCTGGACGTACGGAACAGCCCCCTTGAAGAAAACCGTTTCCCGGAAAACTATTTCGACGCGGTCCTGGCCTCGCACCTTATAGAGCACCTGAACGATCCCGCATCGTTAGTGAGTGAAGCGCACCGCATCCTTGCCCCTAAGGGCGTTTTCATCGTTACCACTCCGAATATCGCCGGTTTCCAGGCGCGTCTTTTTCGAAGCGCCTGGCGCTCCGCCATCTTCGATCACCTGTACCTTTTTTCGGTTAAGACCCTTTCGGCGCTGCTCAGGCAAAAGGGGTTCAGTATTGAAAAAACCGCCGCCTGGGGAGGCCTGGCGGCAGGAACATCCCCGCCTCCGGTAAAGCGGCTCTTCGACAAAGCAGCCAAGCGCTTCGGCTTCGGGGACGTGATGCTTATAAGGGCCGGGAAACAACAGCCCCCTACCGTTGCACCCTGCCCGAAGCATCGCCTCCGGCGAGCTTCTTCACTTCCTCGACAGAAACCATGTTGAAATCCCCTTCGATGGAGTGCTTGAGGCAGCTTGCGGCAACGGCGAATTCCAGGGTCTCCCGGGAGGGCCAGCCCTGGAGGCTGCCGTAGATAAGGCCCGCGCCGAAGCTGTCGCCGCCGCCGACACGGTCCACAATATGAACCGCGTATTTCCTGGAAAAGAAGAATTCCTTCCCATCGTAGAGCATAGCCGACCAGTTGTTATCGCTAGCGGAGATCGATTCCCTAAGGGTAACGGCGGCTTGCTTAAAGCCGAAACGGTCCGCTAGAGTTTTGGCTACCTCCTGGTAGCCTTCGCGGCTCAGGACGCCGGAACCGGCATCAGTATTTTTCGCTCTTATGCCGAACACATCTGCGGCGTCCTCTTCGTTGGCGATGCAGATGTCCACAAAAGGGGCCAGCGCGGCCATGACTTCCCCGGCTTTTTCCCGGGACCAGAGGTTTTTGCGGTAATTGAGATCACAGGACACGGTAAGGCCCTTGGCCTTCGCTGTTTTTGCCGCCTCCAGGGTGATAGCCGCAACGTTCTCCCCCAAAGCCGGGGTGATACCGGTAAAATGGAACCACGAAGGGCCTGTAAAAATGGCGTCCCAGTCAAAATCTGATGCCGAAGCTTCCGCGATGGCCGAATGGGCGCGATCATAGATCACCTTTGAAGGCCGCTGGGAAGCCCCTTTTTCTAGAAAGTAGATTCCCACCCTGCCGCCGCCTCTGACGATGTTTGAAGTGTCCACGCCGAACTGCCTGAGGGCGTTCACCGCGGCCTGGCCTATCTCGTGCTTGGGCAGTTTGGTGACAAACGCGGCGTCAACGCCGAAATTGGCCAGCGAAACCGCTACATTCGCCTCCCCGCCGCCGTAAGACGCCCCGAAGGATGGGGTCTGGACAAAACGGAAGTAGCCTTCCGGCGCCAGGCGCAGCATAATTTCGCCAAAGGTGATGACTTTTCCCATATCCAACCTCAGTTTAAACCATAGCGCAAAGGCCTCTGTTCTGCTAGATTGATGCCAGGAGAAAGTCGTGAAATGCACAGTTTATGAATTCGGGAAACTCAAGGACTATAAATACGTGGTCACTTTCGCGGTTTACGAAGGCAGGTGGCTACTCTGCAAACACCGGGAGCGGAATACCTGGGAAGTTTCAGGCGGGCACGTCGAAGCCGGGGAAACGCCTCTGGAAGCGGCGAGGCGTGAACTGTTCGAAGAAACCGGGGCTCTGGATTTTACCCTTGAACCGGTTTGTGATTACTGGGCCTGCGACGAACCTCATGAAACAAAAAACATCACCTGGTCCAACGGCCAGGTATTTTTCGCTGATGTCAAAAAACTGGGCCCCATACCGGAAAGCGAAATGGAAAAAATTGAAGTCCTGGAAATGTTCCCTGATAATTTGACCTACCCGGACATTACAGCGGAACTGCTGCCCTATGTTGTTGCCGCAGCGGCTAAAACAAAAAAGGAATTTTCAGGGAAAATTCTATATACCGGAAAAGAACTCAAAATATCGGAAATGCTGCGATGCCAGACTGTGTTGTGGGAAAAACACAAGGACTCCTGGGAGCCTATGACGCCCAAGTCGGCGCGTAATTACCTGCTCTGGATGTTCGAGGAAATCGGCGAAGTGATTGCTATTATAAAAAAACGCGGCGAAAAGGACATTATGAACGATGGGGGGTTAAAAAACATATTTACCGAAGAACTGGTGGATATTTTCATGTACTATCTCCATATACTCAACAATTATGAAATTTCGGCAATGGATTTTTCGGCTGCGTATATAAAGAAAAACAACTACAACCAGACCAGGGACTTTGAGGGGCAGCACAGGAAGTTTTTGCGGAATGATCTCTCCAGCTAAAGGCCCCCCTTACTTGAGCCCCTCTTTCAAAACAAAGGAAAAGCAGTGTTTCCCGGTGGAAAGAAAGACTTCTATGGAAGGCAGATTACGGCTTTTTATCCCAAAGACGCCGCAGGCCCTGGGGAAGGCGGGCTCCCAGGTTATTCTAAAATGACGGCATTGAAGGCAGTTAGGAGCCCTGGTAGGGGGGGTTACGGAATTATCGCTCATGATTCTATTTGACAGCTTACCGCGCTTTAGGTTATTCTTTCAATAAATGAAAACTCTGACCGGCATCCCGGTGTCTTCAGGAATCGCCATAGGAAAGGCGTTCCGGCACACGGAGAACGATTTTCCTGAGATCCCCCGTTACAGTCTTGGTAAAGCCCAGGTTGAATCCGAACTGAAGCGGTTTGGCGCCGCCAAAGGGGAGGCTATAACCGAGGTAAAAGCCCTGTGCCAGCGGGCGAACCGCGAAATGAGCAAGGATCAGGCGGCTATTTTTGAGGCCCATCTTATGATGCTGGATGATCCCGAATTTAATAATCAGGTCATAAGCCGGGTACAGGGATCCCTTCAAAACGCCGAATGGGCGGTCTGGGATGCCGCCCAGTTTTTTATTCAGATAATGACCGCTTCACAGGACCCGGTTTTTAAGGAACGCGCTTCGGATATCGGGGATGTATCCAAACGGATTCTAAATCACCTTCTTTCTGATAAAAGCAAAAAGGTTTCTCTTGCGGATCTGGAAGAGGAAGTGATCCTGGTAGCCCATGATCTTATGCCTTCAGAAACGCTCACTATGAACAAGGCCTGGGTGAAGGGCATCGTCATGGACACAGGAGGGGGCACCTCCCATACCGCCATCCTGGCCAGGGCTTTTGGTATTCCCGCGGTCCTGGGGCTTAGTACGGCTACTAAGGAAATAAAAGACGGCGACGCCCTGGTGCTGGACGGTTCAAGCGGCGAGGTTTTTATCGACCCGGATTCAGAACACCTGAGCAGATACCGGAAAGCCGGCAGCCAGTACCGGAAAAAGCTGGATCGGTTTTTGGGCTTACGGGATCTCAGGGCTGAAACCAAAGACGGCTGCCGGGTCTCCCTTAAGGCGAATATCGAAATCCCCGAGGAAGCCGGACAGGCCCTGCTTTACGGCGCCGAAGGGATAGGGCTTTACCGTTCGGAATTCCTTTTCCTCAGTCCCGGCAAAACCGCCGAAGAAGAGCGCCAGTACGAGGCTTACAGCCAGGTGCTCAAAACCATGGGGAGCCTTCCGGTTACCATCAGGACTGTGGATATAGGCGGGGATAAGATACTTCCAGAGTTTCAGGCTTCAAGCGGGAAAAACCCCCTTCTGGGCTGGCGGGCTATACGGTTCTCCCTTGCGCTGCCGGAATTTTTTAAAATCCAGCTCCGGGCGATACTCAGGTCCAGTGTTTTCGGGAAAGTCCGGATCATGTTCCCTTTGGTTTCCGGTATTGAAGAATTGGAACAAGCCCTGGCTATTCTTGAAGAAGCGAAAGATGAATGCAGGAAGAAGAACCAGCCCTTTGCGGAGGACATTGAAACAGGAACTATGATAGAAGTTCCTTCAGCGGCGCTTACTGCCGATATTATCGCCAAAAAGTCGGGGTTTTTCTCTATCGGCACAAACGATCTGATCCAGTATTCCCTGGCAGTAGACCGGGGGAACGAAAGGGTAAGCTACCTGGCCCAGCCCTGCCACCCCGCAGTACTGCGGTTCCTTAAAATGACCATCGATGCGGCCCACGAAAAAGGCATAAAAGCCGCTATGTGCGGAGAAATGGCAGGAGACCCCTCGGCGGCCCCCCTGCTCCTGGGCCTGGGATTGGATGAATTCAGCATGACCGCTTCGGCGATCCCGGAGGTTAAAAAAATTATCCGGGATGTGTCTATGGAAGACTGCCGCCTCCTTGCCGGGAAAGTCCTTGAAGGCTGGTCCTGGAAAGAGAATTCCTCTCTGGTTAAATCCTGGATGGCAGAGCATTTGCCTTCGGGCTAAGGTATTTTGCCAAAGGTATTTTTTATGGATACAAGCAGCAGTACAATCCCCACAGTGGTTCTCGCAGGGCGTCCCAATGTGGGTAAGTCAACTCTTTTCAACAGGCTCCTCCACAAGCGGCGGGCCATTACGGATCCCACCCCGGGGGTTACGCGGGACCCGGTGTCCATGGAAGCCCTTATCCTTGGAAAGCGCCTCAGGCTTGTTGATACCGGGGGCTTCAAACTGGACCGGGACAGGGACAGCCCTGAAGGGGAACTGGACGGCATCGTTGTTGAACGGACCCTTGAAACCTTAAAAAAAGCGGACCTTATTATCCTGATATTTGAGGCCGGCGAACTCACCCCGGAGGACGAGGAATTCATCGAGCTCCTCAGACCTTATCAGAAACGGCTCATAGCGGCGGTTAACAAGACCGAAGGGGGCAGGAAGGAGGCGGACGCCTGGAACCTTCTTTCGTACGGCTTTGAAAAAGTTTTCATGATTTCAGCCGAACACGGCGATAACGTAAGGGATCTGGAAGAGGCTATAGCAAGTCGCCTGAGATCTTCCGTTGCCGTAGAAGCCGCGGAGCCGGACGCCCCTGCTCCTGTCAGGATAGCCCTCCTTGGACGGCCCAATTCCGGGAAATCTACGCTCTCCAACAGGCTCACTTCTTCTGCCGCTTCCATAGTGAGCGACATTCCCGGCACGACGAGGGATGTTGTGGAAGGCAGTTTTACCTGGAAAGGCAGGGGATTTCAGGTCCTGGATACTGCCGGGATCAGGCGGCGCAGCAAGGTGAGCGAAAATATCGAATACTATTCGGTGAACAGGGCCATAAAAACCATTGACGATGCGGACATCGTTTTTCTTGTTATTGACGCCCGGGAAGGACTTACGGATCAGGACAAGAAGATCGCCGCTTTGGCGCATGACAAAGGCCGGGGCATCATCATGGTTCTCAATAAATGGGATCTTATGCCGGGGATAAAAAACACTTTCCAGGCGGCCCAGGACAGGATACGCTTTTTTTTCGGGCAAATGGACTACGCCCCTATTGCGGCTGTGAGCGCAAAAAGCGGCGAAGGCGTGGAGGTCCTGCTGAATACTGCCCTTCGCATGTACGGCCAGCTTTTAAAACGCGTGGATACTGCGGCACTGAACCATGCCCTGGAAGGCTGGCTTGAGGAAACCCCCCCCCCTCGGGCAGGCAGACCAGGTTCAAAGTCAAATACGCGGTTCAGCTTTCGGCCAACCCCGTGCGGTTCGCGTTTTTTGTATCCCGTAAACAGGCAGTAGGGGAACCCTATATAGCCTTCCTCCGAAACCGCATACGCCGGGACCTGGGTTTTTCCCTCGTCCCTGTGGAGATCGATGTGCGTTCCAGCGCGGCTGACAGATCCCCCAAGAGGCGGGGATGAGGTCCTATACCATCACCGACGCCGAAGATCTGCTTCAGGTTAAAAACCACGTAATCCGCTACTGGGAACGGGAAATTCCCCTAATCCAGCCCGGCAAGGATCTGAATGGCCGCAAGGTCTATTCCGCCAGGGATCTGCAAATCCTCCTCCGGCTCAAGTACCTGCTCTACAGCCGGCGTTTTACCCTTGAAGGCGCAAGGAAACAAATCTACCGTGAACTGACAGGGGACCAGGATCTAAGGGGGCGTATCGCCTCACTGAGATCGGAACTCCTGGATCTGTATTTCATACTTCTTGAAAAACGCAGGGAGCCGTGATGGATCTGTTTTTGCCCTTAGGGCCGGATATACGCCGCCTGTCGGACCGCCTTTTGACGGCCATTGACGAGGCCTGCCCTCTGCCGGGGCGTTTCCGTTCCGGCCTGAGCGGCGATGTGGCGGAACTTTCCCGGCTGCTCACAAAGGGCCGGGAGGAAAAGGGCGAATCCTACTTGGGACGCCCCAACCTTCTTTCGGCGTATCTGAGGTATTTCCTGCCCTGGAATGTTTACCGCCTCTGCCGCCTCCTCCCGGCCCTGCCCCTGGGCCTGGCCGATGGAGACGCTGTAACCGACATAGGTTCCGGCCCCTGCACCCTGGCTATCGCGCTTTGGATAAGCCGCCCTGAACTGCGGAGCCTTCGTCTGGAATTCCGCTGCCTGGACAGGACCGCCGCGGTTATGGACGCAGGGAAGCGCATCTTCGCGGCCCTGGTTTCAGGTCCCTCTGGC
>JAISZE010000041.1 GCA_031269405.1 Treponema sp.
AGCGGCAGCGGACTGACCTACGGGGACCCGTTCATGAGCATACCCCGGAACGGCGTGCCGCTTTCGATCTACATCTTCTACCACTTTAACAAGAAGTCGGCTTACAAAGGCACCGGCGGTATGCCTCCGGGCTTTGCGGAAACCGGACAGATATACATCATCCGCCATGCGGACGGCGTGCATCACTCCAAATTCCAGGTAACCCAATTTAAATACGGTTACACCATGACTCTAAAATTCAGCCAGTTGGACTAAACCGGATGCCGGCTTACCTGAATTTAAGAATGTAACCGCGGACCATACGGGCCAACACGGACGAATTAACGAACAAAGCTGATATACCGGCTTTGTCCGTTCTGTCCGTGATGGTCCGTGTTTTTAAGAATTTAACCGCGGACCGCAGGGAAAACATTGACCTTTTGCTATACCACCGGGAATTTCAGCAGTCTTTCCCCGCCTCACCGGGAACGGGAATGGGATACTCCCCGGTGAAGCAGCCCAGGCAGTAACCGCCCTGGCCGTCCAGGGCTTCCAGGAGGCCCTCTACGGAAATAAAGGCCAGGCTGTCGGCGCCCAGGGAACGGCAGAGCTCATTTACGCTGTTGCCATTGCTGATAAGATCCTTGCGGTGGGGCGTGTCGATGCCGAAGTAGCAGGGACAGCGTACCGGAGGCGAACAGACCCGGATATGCACTTCTTTGGCCCCTGCGGCTTTGAGAATAGTAACCAGCCGGCGGCTCGTGGTACCCCGGACTATGGAATCGTCGATAATGACTACCCGCCTGTCCTTTACCTCGCTGGCAATGACGTTGTGCTTTACCGACACTGCCTTCTCCCGCTGGCTCTGATTAGGGGAGATAAAGGTGCGGCCTACATATTTGCTTTTGACTATCCCCAGGCCGAAGGGGGTTCCTGTAGCGCGGCCATAGCCAATGGCGGCAGGGATACCCGAATCAGGGACGCCGATGACGAGGTCCGCGGCAATCGCCGATTCCCGGCCCAGAATCTCTCCGGCCCTGATGCGGGAACCGTAGACATCCACTTTGTCGATAACGCTGTCGGGCCTGGCGAAGTAGATGTATTCAAAGGAGCAGACCGCGCGCCGGGTTTTTTCGCTGAAACTGAAAGAGAGGACCTGATCTTTACTGATAATCACCACTTCGCCAGGTTCGATGTCCCTAATGAACTTGCCCCCTATGGCGTCTATGGCGCAGGACTCGCTGGAAAGTATCCAGCCGCCGTCGAGCTTCCCCAGACACAGGGGCCGTATGCCGTTAGGGTCCCTGGCGCCTACCAGGACTTCGTCAGTAAGGACCGCCAGGGCATAGGAACCTTTGATGAACTGTATGGTGTCGGTAAGGGCCCGCTCCAGGCCTTTTTTGTAATTCTTGGCAATGAGATTAACGATGACTTCGCTGTCGCTGGAAGAGGTAAAACCTATGCCCGCGTCTTCAAGGAGTTCCCGGACTACATCGGCGTTGGTAAGAGTCCCGTTGTGGGCCACAGCGATGGACCCGAGCTTGAAGCGGCTTACAAAAGGCTGGGCGTTGTCGATAGTGCTGGACCCCATGGTGGAATACCGCACATGGCCCACTGCCGAAGAGCCCTTTATTTGTTCCAGGGTTTCGGGGTTAAAGATCTGGCCTACAAGGCCCATACCCTTGCGGTACTCGATAGCCCTGTCCTTGGCTGCCGCTATGCCCGCGCTTTCCTGCCCCCGGTGCTGGAGGGAAAGGAGGCCGTAGTAGACCAGGGGCACGGCATCACGGCTGGGGTCCGCGAGGAACACCCCGAAAACCCCGCAATGGTCATGGAGTTTATCATTTAATGCGGTTGAGGATTTCAATGTAGGCTTCCTTTACATTGCCCAAATCCCGGCGGAACCTGTCCTTGTCAAGTTTTTCGTTGGTCTTAGCGTCCCAGAAGCGGCAGGTATCCGGGGAGATTTCATCGGCCAGCACGATCCCGCCGGAAGCTGTTTTGCCGAATTCCAGCTTAAAGTCGATTAGCTTGATACCCCTTTCAAGAAAAAAGGCCGAAAGTATATCGTTGACTTTAAAGGTGATTTTCTTTATTTTCCCGATTTCCTCAAAAGTGGAGGCCCCTATGGCTACGGCGTGGTAATCGTTGATAAGGGGATCTCCCAGGGCGTCATCTTTATAGGAAAGCTCAAAAACTGCGGTCTTGAGCTTCGTCCCTTCTTTAAGACCCAGGCGCTTAGCCATGGAACCTGCGGCCGTATTGCGGACTATCACTTCCAGGGGAATGATCTTCACTTTTTTGCAGAGCATGTCCCGGTCGTTGAGACGGGATACGAAATGGGTCGGCACCCTAGATTTTTTGAGAAGCTCGAAGAGGCTTGAGGCGATTTTGTTGTTCAGCGCCCCCTTGTCTTCTATCCGGCCCTTCTTTTCGCCGTTATAAGCGGTAGCGTCATCCTTATAATGGATGATAACCAGATCCTTATGGTTAGTGGCATAGACTTTTTTGGCCTTGCCCTCGTAGATTTGCTTTCCCTGTTTGACTGCCTTTTCGCTCATAGTTCCACCTCCTCGTTATCTTTGGCAAAACCAGTTTTCATTTTAATTCTGGCTGTAGCGAGCTTTTCTTTCAATGCAGGGTATTTAAGGGCCAGGATCTGGCAGGCTAGTTGGGCCGCGTTTGCAGCGTTGTCCACCCCCACAGTTGCCACCGGTACGGGCCTGGGCATCTGCACCATGGAAAAGAGGCTGTCCAGCCCCCCAAGGCCGCCTGAGGCGATAGGCACGCCGATAACCGGAACCAGGGTCTGGCTGGCGATAACCCCCGGGAGATGGGCGGCAAGCCCCGCGCCGGCAATGATCACCTCGACGCCTGCCGCCTCAAGCTCCCCAATGGTTCTGCTGAGGAGTTCCGGCGTCCTGTGGGCAGAAAGCACATGGGCTGAAAATTCCACCCCTGTTTCCCGCAGCACATCGGCAGCCTTTTTCATGACCCCTTTGTCAGACTGAGACCCGAAGATAATGGCAACTTTCATGTACAAACCCTACCATATTTGGGGCTTTTTTTACAAGCAGGGGCTTAATCGTAAAAAAGGCAGATCCCGTAGACCCTGCGGGTTCCCGCGGCCTTGAGAGCCCCGGCGCAGGCTTCCATGGTGGATCCTGTGGTAATAACATCATCAACGAGGATGGCGGTTTCAGGAACTCTTCCCCTGGCTCTGATGCGGCCTTTCAGATTAGCAAGACGCCTTTCCCTATCCAGTTTTTTCTGGGTCTCCGATACTGACCTTCTGAGGCAGCGCCGGACAGGAAGAGCGGTATTCCGTTCCCGTTCCAGTATCCTTGCAAGCCACTCGATCTGATCCCAGCCGTTTTTCCGTATCTTCCCGGGCCTGGGAGGAACAGGGACCAGGGCGGTTTCCCCCTGGGTTTCAGGACTGAGAATATCCAGCGCTTCTTTCAGTTTTTCGGCCAGAAAATGCCCTGCTCCCAGGGATTTCCCGAATTTGAAAGCTCCCAGAAGCCTGCGGTAGGTCCCGGTATAGGGAAAAAGGGAAATAAGCTGGTCATAGGAAGGGAGGTTTCCTGCTGCGCCTTCTTTCACGGCCCTGCAGGAGAGGCAGAAGCCGGTTTCGGAGATAAGGGGCCGCCCGCAAAGCCCGCAGCGTTTTTCCCGTTCAAGGATGAAAGTCCGGCGGCAGTTCCCGCAAAGGCTGTACCAGGCGCTTTTCTTGTCTACAAGCATGGTCCCGCATACTGCGCAGCGTGACGGGAAAAGACATTCACAGACCAGGGCAAAAAGAGTGTTCATACCCCCTTTACAGGCCGGGGATGGATTATGCTTTAGGTTTCCAAAAAATTCCCTCTGAAAACCCCGGAAAACTGTATCATCCTGTATGTTTTTTTATATGGCCGAATGCCGGGTAACATGGATTAAAGCATTCAACCACTGGCCAGACGGAAAATACGGACTTTTTGTTTGAAATATCCGGCTTCTGTCCGTGTTCGTCCGTGGTTTCAAAACTCGAATTTCGGCCTATATGTCAAAAAGCCCCGGAGCTTCTTTGTCTTTTCCTGTTTTTCCCGGGCCTTTACGCGCAGGGAAAAGCCCGGCGGTTGTACCGGAACCCTTTCCTGACAAGCGGCGTTTCCATTCGTGCAGAAGCGTCAGGGCTTCCAGGGGGGTCAGGGTATTGGGATCGATTTCTGAAAGCTCTTTCATGAACCATGCGGCGACTTTCACGACTTTTTCTCCAGCGTCTTTGGCCGTTGAATCCGAAATTCCCGCAGCGGGGTACTGCGGAGCAGAAACGGGGGCTTTGAGCTCCCGGATCGCTGCGGGACTGTCCGCCTCAAGTTCTTCCAGGATACCGGCGGACCTGGCGAGTACGCTTTCAGGAAGCCCTGCCATGCGGGCCACATGGAGGCCATAGGATTTGGCTGTAGGGCCTTCCCTGAGCCTCCGAAGGAAGACGATCTCCCCGTCCTGGTCCGAAACCTCCATGGAACGGTTCACCATACCGGGATGGGAAATGCGGGAAAGCTCGTGGTAATGGGTCGCAAAAAGGGTGCGGCACTTAACGCGGTTCAGCAGATCCTCGCTCACAGCCCAGGCAATGGCAAGGCCGTCGTTAGTCCCCGTGCCCCTGCCGACTTCGTCCATAATAACCAGGCTTTTTTCGCTCGCGGTATTGAGTATGTAGGCTGTCTCGTTCATCTCTACCAGGAAGGTGGATTCCCCCCGGGCCAGGTTGTCCGAAGCCCCGACACGGCAGTAGATCCTGTCGCAGATCCCGATACGGGCTTCCCTGGCAGGGACGAAACTGCCCGCCTGGGCCATGATGACTGTCAGGGCCGCCTGGCGGAGATACGTGGATTTTCCTGCCATATTGGGCCCTGTAATAAGGGCGAAAGCCGGCCCGGTTCCGTTTTCCTCCAGTCCCAGGATGACATCGTTAGGGATGAACTCCCCCCGGGGCAGATGGGCCTCCACTACCGGATGGCGGCCTTCAATTATCCTCAGGCGGTTTTCCCCATCCAGTTCCGGGCGGACCCAGCCGCGGAGTGCCGCTCCCCTGGCCAGGGACTGGGCAACGTCGAGTTCCGCTATACGCCGCCCTGCGGCGGCCAGTTCCGTAAGGCAGGACTTGGCCTTTTCCCTGAGTTCCAGGAAGAGCTTTTTTTCCAGTTCGACTATTTTGTCGGAAGCTCCATTTATTTCCGATTCCAGTTCCGCAAGGCGGTCGGTAGTAAAACGCTCCCCTGCTACTATACCCTGGCGGCGTATGAAATAAGGCGGCACCTTTGAGAGATGGTTTTTAGTAACTTCAAAGAAATAGCCGATAAGCCGGTTATACCGTATTCTGAGGCTTGAAATACCGGTAGCAGCCCTCTCGTCCTCCAGGTAATCTTCGAGCATCTTCCTGCCTGAGTCCCTGAGCAGGCGCAGTTTGTCCAGATCTGCATTGAAGCCCCCGCGTATGAGGTTTCCCTCGGTAAGGAGTATCGACGGGTCCTCTGCAAGGCCCTGTTCCAGGAGTTCCTTTAGGGCTGAAAGCCTGGCCAGCGCTCCGGCGTCGCTGTCCAGCGCGGCGGCTTCAGGGGATTCGTAGCGAAAATTGAATTCCCGGCTTTCCCTGTGGATGAGGCTGTAGGAAGTAAGTGCGTTTTTTACCGCAGTCATGTCCTTGCCGTGGGCCTTGTCCATGGCAATACGGGATCGCAGGCGTTCCAGGTCCGGGGTCCTCCCCAGGAGTTCCCTGAGGCGGCTCAGTTTTTCCTGATTACGGTAGAGGGTTTCTACCATATCAAGCCTCGCACCGATAAGAGCGGCGTCTCTGAGGGGCCTGAGTATCCTCCCCTTGAGGAGCCGTTTCCCCATGGCGGTACGGGTTTCGTCCATCACCTCAAGGAGCGTAAACCTGCTTTCCCCGTCCTGGAGGTTCCGCGTAAGCTCCAGGTTCCTCTGGGTGGATTCGTCGATGCCGGTGAATTCCGAATCATGGTAAACCGAGACGGATCGCACATGGGGAATAAGGCTTTTGGCGGTATCGTCCAGGTAATCCAGGAGGGCCCCGGCGGCGGCTATCTCCGGGGAATCGTCGCAGATGGCGAAACTTTTGAGGCTCTGCTGCCCGAACTGTTTTTCCAGCCTTGCCCTGCTGCGGTCCCGGTCAAAGAGCCAGTCCGCCCAGCGGTTTACCACAATGCCGGAACGCTCGTTCACCGCAGCAGCCAATTCGGGGTATTCCTCAAGAAGGGATTCCTGGACGATGAGTTCCCTTACCTGGAGCCGTTCCAGTTCCTGCCTGAACCTACCTGCGGCGCCTTCCCTGGGGAAAGCGGAGGCGTAGAAATCCCCGGTAGAAAGGTCGATATACGCGAAAGAGAAGAATTTAGAGAGCCCGGCGAAACAGGCGAGGTAATTGGAGCTTCCCTGGTCGAGGTAATCCTCGTCCACCGTAGTGCCCGGGGTGATAATCTCCACTACCTGCCGTTCCATGAGCCCCTTGCCCGGTTCGGCGATCTGTTCGCAGACAGCTATCTTCTTCCCAAACCTGAGGAGCCTTGCGATATAGGCCCTCGCGGCATGGTACGGTATGCCGCACATGGGCTGGCCGTTGCGGCTCGTAAGAGTAAGGTTGAGAAGCGAAGAAATTTCCAGCGCGTCTTCGGCGAACATTTCATAGAAATCGCCTAAACGAAAAAAAAGAACCTCTCCCGGGTGTTCCCGCCTGATCCTTCGGTACTGTTCCAGCATGGGGCTTTCTGTGGAACCCGTAACGTCCCTCCAAGTTCGATATATCTAAAAATTTCTATCTGACTTGGCCTTTTCTGTCAATAACTCGGGCCCCGTTTTTTATGACAGAATTACTATCTTCCGGCTTTTTCCGTTAAATTCTGTATCAGCTTGTCGGTTATATCCACCGTAGGGCTGTACCAGAGGATGCCTGTGTTTTCCTTGAGGTTCAGCACCATAGTATAACCTTCGCTTTCGGCGATAAAGCGTATTTCATCATACACCTGCTCAAGAAACGAAGAGGACTGGGAAAGCCGCGCCTTCTGGCTTTCAAGCTCTGCGGTCTTGAGCCTGTAGTATTCCGTAAGATAGTCGGATTTACGGTTTATCTCGCTTTCAAGCCGCAGGGCCTGTTCCTGGCTGCCCTGGAATTCGGCGCTGATCTGGTTTTGCTTCAGCGTCTGGATCTCGGCGTTCATCCGGTCGATTTCGCTCTGGACCCTGGCGCTGCGTTCCTCCCACTCCCGGACTGCCCGCGATTCCCTGAAGAACGAGACGTATACCCTCGGCAAGTCTACTACCGCGAAGCGGGTCAACTGCTGGGCGCTTAATGAAAAACCCAGGCCCCCAAAGGCCAGGAAAAAGGCGAAAAGGTATTTTTTCATTACATTCACCCCCTAATAAGAAGACAAGGCAAAGGATATAACAAAGTCCAGGCCCGCGTTCGGCTTGTCCGGGTCCCTCCCTATACTGCCTCCCATCCACTGGACGTTACCGTCTACGATCTTAAAGCGTTTGGCCAGGCTGAAACGGAAGGGGAACTGGGGAATGGTAAAACGGAACCCCCCGCCAAGGCTGAAGCGCATAAAGAAGGTGTTATAACCAACCTGGCTGTTGTCGTTTTCCCCGAAAGCGGTAAAGAAATCCCCAGGTGTCTTTTTGACCCCAGCGGCGTCGAAGAAGAAATCCCAGGCCAGAATCCCCGGAACCAACGGGAACCGCACTTCAGCCCAGTTCTCCCAGAGGGCGTAGCCCTTGCGGCCGTATTCGCCGCTCCAGCCCCGTCCGTTGAACATACCGTCCACAGCCAGCTGGTTGGCTTCCTCGATGACAGGCGTATCGTAGAAGGGCTGGCGGAAGATGAAGGAGAGGCCCGTATGGATGCCAAAAACAGCTTTGAAATTCCAGGTCTCTGTAACGGGTATATTGAAAAGTGTAACGAACCATTCCGCCTTGGTATCGGTCCTGACGTAGTGCTCGTGTTCCATTCCCAGAAGGCCGTAATAGCCTACCCGCTGGATCCCGTAATACCCCTTTGAAGGATCGTAATACACGTCCCGCTGATCCAGCGCAACACTGGCCCACAGGGAAGTGGCAGGAGTCCACTTGTTGTTCTCGTCCCGAAGAACCGGATCGAAAGGCCGGTAGAGTCCGGTATCGAAGATGCTGCGCAGCATGCCGACCCGCAGGCCCCCTGAGACTGTAAGGTTCCCCAGGAACGTGGACCAGCGGTAGCCCGTAGAAGCGCCTACAGAGAGCCGCCACTGATTATAGGGCATAAGGTACTCCGTAGGGGGGATTTTGCCGGCGCTGATATATTCCTCATAGGAATTGAAACCGTCCGGGTAGGCGATATCGCTGTCCCTCTCATCGTTGTAGAAGAACGGCGCCATGTTGTCCATAGCGGCGTAGCGTTTCGTATGCTGGACCGTAAAGTCAAAACTCCCCGAAAGGGGCAGCCCGAAAATCCAGCGCTGGGTATAATCCACCGAAAGGCTCTGGGTATCAGGCGAGGCGTTTACCTCCACACCCATCTGGTTCCCGGTGCCGAAAAGGTTACGGTCGTTCCACTGGGCCATAAGGGAGGCCGGGAAAGCGTCGGGGTCCGATGTCCCCGAGAAGGTCAGGCCGAACTGCACGTCAGTGGTAGGCTGTTCTTCAACAGTGAACACCAGGTCCATCAGGGCATCGGTGCTTCCAGCAGGCGTGTCGATGCCGATGTTCGTGGAGAAATACTGGAGGTTATAAAGGTTCCTGAGGCCATCCATGACCTTGGCCTTGGAAAACACGTCCCCGGGCTCCAGAGGGATCTCCCGGCGGATCACCTCGTCTTTGGTTTTCTTGTTACCCCGGATAATGATATTCTCGACATGCGCCCTGCCCCGCTCGACGATGATGATATTGTACGACAGGCTCCCCGCTTCGGTATCCCTGACAGGCACGGGATCGATGCGGTTGAAAATATAGCCGTTCTCGTAATAGAGGTCCGAAATGCGGATAAGGTCCGCCTGGATCTTCCGGTCGTTTACGATTTCCCCGGTTTTGGAATAAACCAGGGCTTCCAGTTGTTCTGTAGGAAAGATCCGGTTCCCTTCAAAGGCAATGCCTCCAAAGATGTAGAGCCGGCCTTCGTAAATACGGAAGGTGATGGTCATATTGTTGTTGCCCTTTTCGTCCTTCCTTATCTCCCTGCTGTCATCGATAATTTCAGCGTCAATATACCCCCTGTCCCGGTAATACTGAACCAGGGTTTCCTTGTCAGCAATGAGTTTCGATTCCTGGTAAGCCCCGTCGGCGATAATGCCTTTGGTTTTGAGGGACAACTGCCGCTGCAAGGTCCGGGAGGAAAATACCTGGTTGCCTTCAAAAAAGAACTCTTCGATAGTTATCTTTTCCCCTTCTTCAACGTAAAAATTGATCACAATAGCGCCGCCCGAACCGGGGACCATCTCCGACCGGACCCTGATGTCAGGGTATCCTTTTTCCAGGTATTTGTTGATCAGGGCTGTTTCGTCCACCTTGAGCTTTACCGGAGTCGCCACGTCGTGGACCTTGAGGGTAACCGTGTCCAGGAGTTCGTTCCTCCTGAGGCCCGAATTGCCGATAAAATTGATCCTTGAGATCACGGGGCGCTCTGTAACGGAAAACCTGATGATCACTTCGTTCCCCAAGGCGTCGGCCCTGACTGCTGTGGGGTTTATGCTTTCAAAATACTCAAGCGCGTAAAGCCTGCCCAGAATGTCCCAGTAAACGTCATCGCTGAAGGTACGGCCAATAAAGGGTTCGGTAATGCCCTCCAGATCCGGGAGCTTAACGTTATTGAGTCCTTCAAAAACAATGTTCCTTATGGGCTTGTCCTGGTACCATTCTTCGCTTTCCTGGGCAAAAACACCAAACGTTATAGCCCCAATGAGGATAATAACTATGCCTGAACGCATCAACACTCCTTAAAAACTCCCGTGGCAGCGCCGCGGTACTTCACTGAATTACGTAAATATAACAGATAACGGCAAAAAAAGAAAACCGGTAATACCATGTGAACCCTAAAAAGACCTCTTCCAGGTCAAAGTGAAGGAAACATCGTTGATAAACCAGTTTTCCGGGTGCAGCAGCGCCATATTGAGCTGGATGTTAAAAAGAGGATTTCTCATCTCCAGGCCTATTTCGGGTTCCAATTTCAATCCCCCCCAGGTTTGTTTTGTTTCGTCGTACCGGAACGAAAACAGGGACTGGACAAAAATATCCGATCCTATGTATTTACCAAAGAAAACAGTTGTATTGTCAAAATAGTTACCAGCCCGGTACGCTCTTTCCGCAGGTTCGCCGCTGCTGTTCAGGTCGTTTCCGCCCCCGGGACTGATGCCTGCGGCGCTGTACACCATATTCTGCAGCACCTGGGTCCTGATAGAGAACATGTCCATCCCCAGAAAGTCCCTGACAGTCTTCTGGAGCCTTCTGAGGACGATGAACTGCGTAAGGGCGTCGCCGGCGAAGGAAAGCATGGGATTCCGGCGGTCTCCGGCATCTCCTGACAACCCCTGGGGGTTCTGCCCCAATAGAGAAAATATCTCCAATTGCGAAAGCGCCGGGCTGGATTCAAAACGAGGGGTAAAGGATTTAAGCGGGGCGTTTTCGATTATCATGGAAATAGTAACCGGCCCTTCCTCGCTCTGGTCCCGGATTTCCGCCCTGGCGCTTATGCGGGGGTCAAAGTCAAGCTCGTTTTCGTTGAAGAACAGGGTTCCTTCGCGGATATAGAAATTCCGCTCTAAGTAGAATATTTCGCCGCTCCGTAAGCGCACGTCCCCCTGGAGGCTAAAACGCCGGGAAGTCTCGTCATTGGTGATCCGTATCCCTGTCCCCAGATCCGTATATGCCTGGAGCATGGGGAACGCCGCGTTGGGCCAGAAAAATTCCACCCTGCGTCCAGTTTTTATCCTGATATCCGTGACGGTCATAATCCCTGTCGGAGGGCTTCCGTCAGGGGCGGATATTTCCTCGGCATTAAGGCTTATTTCCGTATTCTGGGCTGTCAGATCCCCTGAAACGGTTAAAATCATGTCCGCCATGGACAAATTCAGCTTTCCCGAAACCTGACCGCGCGCCAGTACGCCGGAAATATCAAAACCAAAAGGTATGGGATCCTCCAAAGGCACAACGATATCCATATTGAAAATATTCGGTATCCACCGTTCAAACCGGAACCATGCGGACACAAGCCCGGATCCATTGCCTACAACAGCGTCTACAGGGCCAAAGGACATCTCGTTTCCGTCCAGGGAGACCGCCACCGGCACGGGCCTTATGTCTTCGGTTATGTATTCAGGAACCTGGATGCGCACGCTGGTGGCCCTGAGGGAGCCGTTGAATTCGGGATCCCTCAAAGAACCCGATATCTGTACCGAACCGCTGACAATGCCTCCGGGAAAGGCAATAGTGTCCTGAGGGGGTATAAAACGCCAAAGGGAACCAAGGTCCACATAGAGATCCGAAACCTGGGCGTCGATGGTTTTGGAACTGAGGGAACCGATAAACGAACCCCTTATAGGGAGGGGGGGGGACAGAGCGGCGTAAAAATTCCCCCTGCCGGTATTGTCCGGGGAATAGCGGAAACGGATCATATTCCTAGGTCCGCCGCTTAAGGCGATATGGTTTCCCTGTTCATCCCTGAGGCTGGAAAAGGTAAAGCTGAAAGGTTCCCCGGCTTCCAGGGTATCGTAACGGGCAGTATCCAAATCCAGGGACCCGCTGACGGAATCCAGCGCTTCTTTCAGGTCGAGCCACGACCGGAGGGGCTTGAATTCAGCCCGGCTCCTGAATGAAATATCCACTCCCCTGCCGGCCAGGGCGCCGTGGATTTCAGCCCTCGTCTCCGCCAGACTGAGCCGGCGGTCGGCCTTGAAGTAAGGCATAGAAGCTTCCAGGCCCCCGTAACTCACCTGCACATCACTGAGAAAAAAAACATCAGGATCCAGGGAAGCCGAGGCCCGGATCCTCATATCAGTATCCTGAAGATAAAAAACCAGGGAGTGAAGCTCCGCTCCGGCGGTAAACGATTCCCCTGGTTTCCAGGAAAGGCGGAAATCCCCGGTAGCATCGGCGTTGCGGGTGTTCCGGCTCAACCGGGCGAGGTTCATCTCCCTGCCGCTGAGGGCGGCGTCGAGCTGCCTGTCCCTGTAGGAACCGTTAAGGCTGTAGGCTTCCCTGCCTTCCCGGTCGCTGATAGCCAGGTTCAGGGTGATGTTCCGGAAATCATGATCCCACGCGGCGTCCAGGTTCCCGGCCAGAACGCCATTGCCGTCTTCGTACACGATGTCCTGAACCCTGGCGCCGTCCTGGCCGGCCCAGCCTGAAAAGCGCAGGGACCCGGCGGAAGAATCCGGCGCCGCTATGCCGGTCAGCTCAAAACGATCGATCTCCGCAGACCAGGAGCTTGGAGAATCGTAACGGAGGGAAATAAGAAAAACTAGTTGGGCGTACCCATCCCCTGAAGGGATGGGTATATTGTCCCCTTTGGCATAGCCCGAATAGGAACCAAAACCGGCGGAACCCAAGTACACCTGGAGCCCGTAGGAACCTCTGACGCTGAGGGAATCCCGGTCCAAAACCGAACCTTCAAGGTAATACACCATATTTTTGTGAGAAGCGTCCAGGGAAAAGGATATGTCCATGGGATTGGAAAAATCCAACATTCCTGAAACCCCGGCGGTCCCGCCTGTCCAGCTTATCTGTCCGCCGTCCAGTTCAAAGCGCTTGTCTGTCCCTGAAATGGAGGCTACAGCAAGAATATCCCTAGGGCCCTCATAGGCTGCCACAAACCGCGGGGCGTTATAGAGGACGTGCTCGTAATCGGTAGTGAAGAAAATTTCCGTAGTAACCAGAAGATCGTCTGCCGTATCGTAGATCAAATCTGAAAACGCCGGACCCGCTCCAAGGGGCCGGATCAGTTTCAGCATATCCCCGATGGAAAATGAATCCAGCCTGAGGCTTGCCTGTATATGCCGGGGATCGTAGTCCAGAGAGCCTTCAAGGGAAAAGCTTGAAAGCCGGACATCCCCGTACTCTTCCATGTCCCTGAACCTGAGGACAGAGAGAATGAACGTAAGCCCCATGTCTTCCCTAATAACCGAAGCGTCCAGGGCGGAGAAGGTTACCGGACCGGCTTTAAGGTTCTCCCCAAAAAGGCTTATCTCCTGTCCCTGGGTAGTGATATACAGTTCCGCGCTGATACGCTCATCGTTTCCTTCATCCCCATAGAGGCCCAGATCTATTATCTGAATGAAACCGTTAGGCGCCAGAGGGAAGCCTATTTCCCCCTGGTACCGTATAGCCCCCCTGGAAGAATTAACCGAACAGTCGCTGATCCTGACCCCCTTACCGTCGCCCTGGCAGGCAATGGTAAAAGACACGTTCCCCAAAGGCGTCTCCTGCGGCAGCAGCCCCTTCAGATCCAGGGCGTATTCCGGCATACCGGCCCCTTCTTTTTCAAGAGACGCGGCGCCGGAAAGTCTTAGGGAAAGCCACTGGTTATAAGCGGTCCAGGGGCCGGTAAAAGTAACAAGATCCTTTGGCGAAAAATTTTCACCTGTAAACGCAGCCCTGAGCTTTTGCTCCCTGAGATCCCAGAGCAGGGAAATATCCGCCGGGGACCTGTCATATATCTTCCGCAGTTCCAGCCTGCTGTCCCTGAGAAGAAGGCTCATGGAAAGAGATCTGGTGCGGAACGTATCCCCTGACAGGGAAGGGACGACAATGGAGGCCCTGCCTTCCGCAGCGCTTATTGAGTATTCGCCATTAATCCGGCCGGTCATAAACGCCGAAAGCGCCGTCCCTGCAGGGTTAGCCGGCGAGAACCGGAACATGTCCCCCAGGCCCGGACTGCCGCCGGGGTTAAGAACTCCCCCGGCGCTCCAGCGCCCCTGGAGGCTTATCTGCCCCTTGTGTATGGAAAGGTCCAATCCAAGGCTGAGGCTGAAATTCCCGGCTTCCCCTGCGAGTTCCCACAAGCCGTTCCTGAGGCGTATGTGAAAATTTTCAGGCAGGAACCCCGGACCTCCGGGCTCCCCGGTTCCCAGGGAAGAAAGAAGGCGCAGCAGGTCTTCGTCCTGTTCAAAATCCAGGGTCAGCACCGGGCGATCCACCCGGGCGGACGAAAAAGCCCCGCCGGTTCTGCCTGTGATAAGGGCCGGAAGGGAATAGGAAAGCCTGAGCCTTGAAACCCACAGGACCGCGCTGTTGTCATCCCTGAGGATCTTCACGTCCCTTAAGTCCAGGGTCCCGAAAATCGACGGTCCCAGGGAACCGTATTCCAGCCTTCTCCCAATCAGGTTCCCGATCCTGCCGATGAAGGCATCCTTAAGCTCCTCCATATTCCGCTTAACGGAGATCTGGATAGGCCGGAGTACCAGGACCGTAAGACCCACGAGGACCCAAAAAACGGAGAACATGAAGCTTATCTGTATGAGGTATTTCTTACCCCCGGTCCCGGCCAAACGGTATAACCCTCCATTATCAGTATCGGTTAAAAGGCCGTTGTTGACCAGACAGGGCACCTGGCTGGCGCTTCTTTAAAATAGAAATCCTGATACGGGAATGGCAGTCAAGGGCGCTCCCGGAATTTCCCCCTCGGGATCTTGATGTTTCGCTAAAAGGAAACCTGGCCGCGGCGCCCAGCCTTAACCTGAGCCTGAAAGACGGGGAAACCCGGGAACGGGAAACAGGCGTTCTTGGCGGCTGCTATGGAGGAACTGGGGATAAAAGAAGCTCAGATTATCACCCTTCACGAACGGGAGCTGGTAAAAACCGCTTCAGTTTCTATTGAGGTTCCCCTCATGGGAATGGTTTCTTTCGTCTTGAAGATGGCGCATAGAACAGATTATTCAGCTGGCTCCTTGAGTGAAAACCGGTACGGTTTACCGCCGTTTCCCGGAACTTTCGCGTTCCCTTAGGACACATGGAACCAGTGGTGGAGGAGAATCTGCATAACAACCTTCAAGCTTTGCTATGAGTCTTGAAGTTACCTGCTCCATAATGGTCTTAGTGTCCATTTCGAAAGCCGTAATGGACGGCAGGAAGAGATTTGCCGCAGAGCCTGATGAGACAATTGAAACAATCGAAATATCTCTGGGGATAAAAAAGTTTTTTTTCTCAACGCCCCGTATGATGCCCGGTATGGTTCTGTCGTTCATTACGATAAACGCCGTAACATCAGGCTGTTCTTTCAATATTTTTTCCACAAGCGTATAAGCCGTCGAGGGGTTCGATTTGCAAAAGTACTCTTTACCGGTAATTTCGTAATTCCTGCACAGGGAATGGAAAACAGCATGGGTCCTGCATACAGGGCCGTACCCGGTTCTGTAGGATTCCCGTGACTGATTGATAAAAATAAAGTTTCGGTGACCAAGATCCTTTAAATATGTAAAACACCGGGTCATGGTGTTCAGAAAATCGACGTCAACATAACTTTCATCGGCGACAGTTTCATCCTGACCTACCAATATAAATGGAATACCTGCCTTTTTTAATACCGGTATCCGAACATCCATCTTGTGTACTTCCATGAGGATGATACCATCAACAAGCTCCTGATGAATAAGCTGTTCAAGTTCATTTTCGGTATTATCCTGAAGAGTCCAGATAACAAGGTGATACCCCTGTTTGACAGTGTTTTTTGCGGCTTCCATTATCAGACTCAGATCCGAGAGTCCTATTCCGTGTTCCAAAACCGGAAAGAGTACCGCGATAATCCGGGTCCTCTTGCTTGCAAGGCTCCGGGCTATGGCGTGGGGCCTGAAGTTGAGTTTCTCCATTGCCGCCTGTATAGAAGCCTTCTTTTCTACCGATATGGGGCGCGTGCCATTTATGGCATAAGAAACCGTGCTTATAGAAACCTTGGCGAGAGCTGCCACATCTTTGATTGTTGCCATCTTTGATCTTATTCGCCTTTGTTTGCCCCTGCAACTATACCTTCAAGCAGGAATTTTTGGAATACCATAAATACAATAGTAATAGGAACAGCCACCAGTACACAACCTGCGGCAAAGGCGGTAAAGTCAATCTGGGTATAAGATCCGGCTACCATGTTATAAAGCGCGGGCGCTATGGTTTGACTGTCGGCCTTGCTTATCAAGTAGCTTGGCAGCATATAATCCATCCAAGGAGCCATAAAAGAGGTAATGCCAATAAAAGAAACTATCGGGACCGAAAGGGGCAAAATGATCTTAAAAAAAAGCTGCACTTTAGAGGCGCCGTCTATCAGCGCGGCTTCGTCAAGGGATTTCGGGATGTTGAGCATAAAGCCCCTGATAAGCCAGATATTACCCGGAATACCTCCGGCTACATAGACAAGGACCAGCATGTTAAGGTTGTTCAGCAGGCCGAAATTCATGGCCAGAATGTATATAGCGATAATACCCATAAAACCAGGGAACATCTGGAGTATCATAACGGTGAGCAGGCCGGTTTTGCGTCCCTTGAATTTAAGGCGGGCGAATACAAAAGCCGTGAAAGAGTGGATAACCATAGTGCAAATTGACGTTAAAACAGCCACGTACAAGGTGTGTCCATACCATCTGGCAAACTGGAACCTCGTGAAAAGCCGGCGATAATTATCAAGGGTAGGATTCTGGGGGAACATGGACCCGCGGTTGATGCTATTTACGGGGTTAAATGAGGAACCAATAATCCAGACAAGGGGGTAAAGGACGACGAGCAGAACCACAAGCAATTCAATATGAATCAGGATACCGGCAAAAAAACGCCGGAATGTATATTTACTGGCTTTCATGCTAATCCTCCTTAAAAACCCTGGTATGCAACAGATTCCAGGCGCTTATGGAACCAACAATTAAAAAAACAAAGATGCTCAGGGCGCAGGCATAGCTGGAAGCGCCCGAAGCACCCAATCTATATATCCACGTTATCAGTATATCTGTTGATCCGGCGTTATTGTATGCCGGGTTCCTTGGACCCCCGTCGGTAAGAAAATATACAAGGCCAAAGCTGTTAAAGGCGCCAACCAGGCTCATCATTATCTGGGGCGCCGTAGAGGTTATTACAATAGGAAAGGTTATGGATTTGAATTTCTGCATGGAATTGGCGCCGTCAATTTCCGCCGCTTCGTACAGTTCAGGGGAAATAGCGGTCATTATGCCGGATATAAGGGCCATAAAATAGGGGAACGCAAGCCATACATGAACCAGGACCAGACACAGCCTTGCCCAGGCAACATTCGACAGGAACGGAACAGGCGATGTTGTAATGCCGGAAGCTATAAGAAGCCGGTTAAAGGCCCCTTCTCGATTCAGCAAAACCCTGAATACCAGGATCGAAACCATACCGGGGACGGCCCAGGGCAGCAGGTAAAACTGGCGGAATACAACCCGGAATTTAACTAATTTGGATCGCAGCAACATAGCCTGCAGCATCCCGAAGGCGTAGGAGGAGGATGTCGCCAGAACCGCCCATGCCGCATTCCACCAGAAAAGATCCACAAAAGTGGTTGAGATCTGTTTTATTTTAAAAATATTAATGAAGGTTTCAAGGCCTGTCCATTGAATTAGTATTCGCGGCGGAGCAGCGGCGGTCCTGCCATAATTGGTAAAGGCCACCGATATTCCAAAGGCAAGGGGGATTACCGTAACAAAAAGGACCAAAACAAGGGCCGGACTTATGGCTATGTACTCAAAAGATCTTTCCCAAATACTACGGTGATGACGCCGCCGTATGTTACAGGCTGGACGCCGTTGATGGTGGGCAGTTTCGTTATGCCAAAGTTGATATTGTTGTTTTTTGCCTCCGCGATAGCCCAGGGACCGGTAACGGTAAAGGGGACCTCTCCCCTTTGAAAGGCGGAAACTGTTGAATCCCAGACAATGTCTGCGGAAGGAACATCGAAATATTTGCGCATCGAAAGAAAATACTCAAGCCCCTTCGCCGCTTCCGGCGTTTCCCAGCCCGGCGTTCTATAATCATCGTGATTTGGACCAAAATTACGCATCCCAAAAGCGGTAAGGAAGAAATAGCTTACATAGCCGTCAATCTGCCAGCGAAAACCGTATTTATTCTGTTTGGGATCATTGTACGTTTCGCAGAATTTCTTGATGTCTTCAAATGATTGGGGCAGGGGCGTATCGCCAATCAGATCTTTGTTGTAAAAGAAAGCAACGGTTTCAGTTGTTATGGGAGCCGCATAAAGTTTCCCTTCATACGTACAGGTTGTCAGAGCTGCTTCAAGCATCACCTCCTTGTATTTGGCCGCCAGCTCGTCAGGAAAAGGCATAAGGGCCCCCGACAGAATACCGGTAATAAGGCCGTTATGAGCCGAGATAATTACATCTCCCCCAACGCCTGCCGGTCCATCGACAGTAAGTTTCTGGATAGAATTATTGTAGTCGATATTCTGGTATTCTACCTCCACATTGGGATAGAGCTTGTTGAACTCCCCGATGACCTTGGCGGCATAATCATCTATATCCAGCCAGGCAATTATCTTGCCCGAAGGTTCGCCGGGGGAAGCCTGGGCGCCGGAGGTTCCAGCCTCCTTCTTTTGACACGATACTAGTAAAACACTCGTAACGCAGGCCAGAACAAGAATCA